>JBJKZU010000037.1:0-9102 GCA_045569095.1 Fidelibacterota bacterium | reverse complement strand
ATAAGCATTACATATTTAGCAAGTTAGTTATCACTATATGGATATAATCAATTATTATAAATAACAATAATTTAAAGTTTACCCACGTCCATGGTGAAGTATTGACCTTGTTTCCATCAATCCAAGTACATAAAACACTGATGTCTTTTAGATTTTCGCTTTGAACATGAAGTGGATTATGAGATAGAAGTACGAAATCTGCCGCTTTACCAATCATTATTGATCCCCGCTGGTCATCTTCAAATAACTGCCAAGCAGCGTTGATAGTTACAGCTTTCAGTGCATCGTTAATAGTAACACGTTCAGTAGAGCCAAGAATAACTTCTGTATTTTTTGTTTTTCGTGTTACAGCAGTTGATATTACGCGAAATGGATCAACTGGCGTGGCTGGATTATCAGTATGAATAGAAGCCCTATGACCAATTGCAAAAGCAGACCCCAAGGGCATGAATCTTGCTGCACGATCAAGGCCGACGATTTGAGGTAGTTGTTCACCATAGTAATAAACATGATCAATGAAAAAACTCAGAGTAAGGCCAAGTTTCTGGGCTTGTATTATTTGACTGTTGGTTATTAAGGCATTATGTTCCAAACGGTGGCGGTGGTCAGCTCGAGGATACTTTTCCAAGATTTCCGTAAACGCATTCAGGATCATTTGAATGGCAATTTCACCCTGTGCATGTATGGCGATCTGATAGCCTGCATTATGATATTTTGTGAGTGTCTGTAGCAAATCTTCTTCAGAATAATTGACCTTACCACTATGGTTGGGCTTTAACTTCATTCGTTTTAAGGTTACTTCAGTGTTAAGGTAAGGTTCGGCGAAGGCAGCACCACCTGTATATGGTGACCCATCCATATATAATTTTACTCCCTTAATTCGAAAGTGATCATTTCCGTACCCACTGGGCCACTTGGACCGCTCAAGCTGTTGCTCCAACGGATAAACAAATGAACGTACTGGTACGTCTTCATTTCGTGATAGGCTAGCCATAAAATTCAACGGATAACCTGCTATATTTACCGGTCCTAACGCAGCAATTGAAGTATAACCGGCTTTTGCATATTGTGCGTATTGCAAATTGAGCAAAAGTTCAGCAGTACCTTGGGGCGTTTTGGGCATTTTCTTTAGAATATGTTGCAATGCGCTGAACTCATATATAACACCATTTAAATTGCCATAATTATCTTTCAAAAACATTCCACCACCAGGCGGATCAGGTGTTTCGTTGGTAATTTCAGCTGCCTTGTATACAGCATTGTTTATAAATGCCTGGTGCATCATTTGGGTAAGTATAAATATGGGCACTTCCGTTGATATACTGTCCAGTTCTGCCAATGTTGGGTTGCGCAAGTCCTTCACCAGTACTGGGTCCCAACCAAATGCTAATACCCACTTACCTGGGGAAGCTTTTTCAACAGCGGCACCAATAGTGGCCATAATTTCTTTCCTGGAATTATAAATGAATCCACTTATGTTAACTACCTGGCTTAGTACTGCTGTGGCTATAGGATGACAGTGAGCTTCAATCAAACCAGGCATTAGTGTTTTGCCTTGCAGATTAACTATTTTAGTTCTCCAAGTACGCAGTTTTATGATATTTTCTTTGGTTCCTATCGCTGTTATCCGTCCATCTTCTACCGCAATTGCTTCAACTACAGGTTGATTATCATCCATGGATAGAATGTCTCCACCAAAGAATATCAAGTCAACAGCGAACAGTGGTGCCGTAATCAATAAAAGATTTACTACTTTTTTCATTTGCGTAGTATTACAAAATTTTGTGGCTAATTATATTGTCCAAGTATTGTATTTAACATATTGCTGGCTTTGCCACGAAAAACGTGATCATAAATTTTGCTCTGTTCTGAAGGATCCGGGTTGATCTCAATAAGTCTGGCGCCGTTTGATTTGGCGATTTGTGGGAATCCCGCAGCGGGCCACACTACGCCAGAGGTTCCGATCGAAATAAATAGATCTGACTTTGAAATTATTTCATCAGCTTTTTGTGTAATGGCTGGAATCAAAAAGTCATTAAACCAGACTATGTCCGGGCGTAACCAATGATCATTATCGCATTTCCAACTATTGTAATGCTTTGGGTTATGATCTTCTATTATTATTTTGCAGTGATCACAGCGCAAGCGCCAAGCGCTACCGTGCAATTCTACAATATTCTTTGATCCCGCCCGCTGATGCATGCCATCGATGTTTTGGGTTACGATCCATACGTCCTCATGATTTTTTTCCAGATTTGATATTAATTCATGACCAGCATGTGGTAGACAATCGATCAAGACCCGTCGCCGTGTTTCGTGGAAATTCAAGACGGATTCTGGATCGCGGATAAATGCAGCCTGGCAAGCATAATCTTCCCAGTTATATTTGTGCCAAACACCTCCTTTACCACGATAGGTAGGCACTCCAGATTCTGCGGACATACCTGCTCCCGTGAAAAATACAATATGTTTATAATCTTCTGTATTAACTGAATTCCTGGTATCAGTGGACACAAATATTACCTATCAATAAATATTAGATGACATTGATCTGTTTATATTTCAGATATAATTCGCGTCCCAACCAAGCATCTGTTGCCGCGTACTTTATTTGTTTTTTAGTTAGCTGATTTGCACTCCAGTTTGATGTGCGACCAGACTTTGAAATTCTGAAATTTAATAAACATGCACCCAACCCACGTAGGCCATGATGGGGCAATCCTTTTAATCTGGCAATATCTCCGAGATCAATAAAACCAGCTGGATCAAAATGTAATATTTGCTGTAATCCTGTTAGGTCTTGATCAATGGCAACACCAGATTTAATTATATTGTCATTAGATAAAAGGTTGGTAATGCTATCAGTTAGGCCACATTTGGATAATTGGAACAGGTATACAACTTTTGTTCCTGCCATTTGCAATAAGGATGGTAAATAAGACTGGCCTTTATAAAAAGCAGGACGAGTTTCAGTATCAAATCCCAGAACTTTTTCTTTAATTAAGATTGCACATGCATCTTTCGCCTGTTCAGTAGTTTGAATAATATGGATCGGACCATTGTAATAGCGTAATGGTAATGAATTTATTTCAGTCTTTGATAATTTATTTTTATTTAGAACCATTAATGGTAAGAGTAATTCGTTTATGCTTTATTATCAGTTTCAATTCTTATCCAACCCTTGATGTCATTAAGACCCTTAAAGAATAGAATTATTAATATTAAACTATACCACCAATGGAAGAGCAGTGCCGACCCAGCAAAAGATATCCCTAGACCAGCCAGATAAAGTACCCCTACAGGTAAAAATGCTTTTATACGCAACCTATGTTTTTCTTTATCAAATACCTTATCCTGCGATTCTATCTTTTTGCGATTGGATTCAGCTAGAAGATCAATGAGTTTATTATATTTATCGCTTAATTGTTTCAGATTCATTTTTTTTCGTAATTCAGATATGCTTTAAATGAATTTTCCTTTAATATTAATTAATAATCTAACTTAAAGAATAGGATATGCTCCATTTTATTCAGATAAATGATGGTTTAGAATATTCAAGGTAATCTATTATTGAATTAGCAAATATAAGTTAGTATATGAGTCTACTCCTGCTCTTTTTAGCTGTTATCCTATTTATTATTACTATAGTTCCCTGCTGGGAAATATTCCTTTTTGAATCATGAAAATAGTGATTGCTCCAGATTCATTCAAAGGTAGCCTTAGTGCGGAGGAAGCGGCAGATGCTATTGAAACTGGTTTTCGAGCGGTGTATCCGGATGCGGAATATATCAAGGTACCTATGGCAGATGGCGGTGAAGGTACCGTACAATCTTTAGTTGATGCTACTTCTGGAACAATTATAACTCAAACGGTAGAAGGCCCGATGGGAGATATGGTGGCAGGGTTTTTTGGGATATTAGGAGATAGGCAAACCGCTGTCATTGAAATGGCCGCTGCCTCAGGAATACATTTGGTGACTCCAGATGAACAAAATATTTACCTGGCTAGTAGTTTTGGTACCGGCCAATTAATTAATGCAGCTCTTGATCATAATTGTAATAAGTTGATCGTTGGTTTGGGTGGAAGTGCGACTAACGACGGCGGCATGGGTATGATGAAGGCTTTTGGCGCGCAATTTCTTGACAAGGATGGCGCTCCGTTACCGCCAGATGCACGTGCATTATTGCAATTAGAAAAGATTGATTTGCAATACCTGGATCACAGACTTGGTAAAACAGAAATTGTTGTTGCCTGCGATGTTGATAATCCACTTTGTGGTGAAAATGGCGCAGCTAGGGTTTTTGGTCCTCAAAAAGGTGCAACGGAGGATGATATTGTAGTGCTGGACAAAGCTCTTTCTCACTATGGAGATGTCTTGGCTAATATTACAGATAGAGATATTGCTGCGGAACCTGGTGCAGGTGCTGCAGGAGGGCTGGGTGCTGCATTTATTGGTTTAATTGATGCTGTTATAAAACCAGGTGTTGACCTAGTAATTGAAATTGTGGACTTTGCTGAAAGTCTCATTGATGCGGACCTTGTAATTACTGGTGAAGGTCGCATTGATATTCAGACTATTTATGGAAAAACACCAGTAGGCGTAGCAAAAATAGCAAAATCCTATGATATACCAGTTATATGCATAGCTGGATCAATTGGTTCAGGGGTAGATCTTGTTAGAGAAGCGGGTTTCGACAGGATCTATGGTGTAACGGAAGGAGATACTATTCCTACTATAAAACTAATTGAAGCTGGCCATGATCTCACTCGGGTAGCACAAAATGTTGCCAAAAGCTTAAATCTTTAAGGCTAATCTAGAAGGTTTGTTTTAAATACTTTGCTTTATCATAGTTATAATCATGATCTTTTAATTATGATTATAATGGGATTAAATTAATAGGGAGCTTGTTCATGACCATTGATGATATCGACCGTAATATTTTAGTGCGACTCCAGAGTGATGGTCGTGAAACTGCAAGTCAGATTGCCAAAGAATTAAAACTCACCGTTCCCACAATTACAGAGAGAATTAGAAAACTGCAGGATGCCCACATCATCCAAGCTTTTCAGGCAGTAATTAATCCTAGATCAGTGGGGTTGGATGTGACAGCTATGATAACCGTTGTTTCATCTTCTTCAGATGATCACAAACAAGTAATTGATCAAGCAAAGAAAACTCCAGAGATAATCCAATTTTTTTCTACTACAGGTATGGGTTCGCTGATGCTATGGGTCGCAACGGAAAATTCACAAACGCTAGAAGAATTATTACGAAAAATTCAAAGTTGGCCCAATGTGACACGCACAGAGACTCAAGTTATATTATCTACTTATAAGACTACTCAACAGTTACCTATATAAAATACTATCCCATTTTATCCATAGTATAATAGTAATAGATGCTATCAATATTAATTAGTTAGATCAAACTAGTGCATTTTACTAGATATTAATATTCATTTGTTGAATATTATCAGTAAAAATAGGTGGTATAGTTAATAATAATAAAATATATATGATATAACGATAATATTTTATTGGAATAATTTGATAAATATTAATAAAATAAAAGCCTTATTTATTTGATATAATCATATGAAAATAGATAATACTGACAGAAAAATTTTGGATTTATTGCAAGAAAATGGTCGCATTGCTGCAAGCCATATAGCAGATGAACTAAATATTTCTATCCCCACTGTAACGGAACGAATAAAAAAATTACAAGAATCAGGTATCATTCAAGGAATTCATGCGGTGTTGGATCCAAAAAAAATGGACTTGGATGTTGCTGCTCTCATTACTGTCATTTCTGAATCTTCTGTACATTACAAGGAGTTTACAAATTTTGCTGAAAAGACACCTGAAGTAGTGCAGTGTTTCAGTACTACTGGTAAAGGATCTCATACACTCCTGATCACGACTAAAAATTCCCAGTCTCTTGAAGAATTATTGCGCAGAATCCAAAGCGTACCTGGTGTAACGAGGACGGAAACCCAAATTATTTTATCATCCTATAAATTAATTCAAAATATCCCGGTATTAGAAGAATCCATATAATAAACTAAATAAGGAGAATAAGCAGTGAATAAAATAAAAGCTGAGTACATTTGGATAGACGGTTATCTGCCAACTGCAAATCTTAGGTCAAAAACCAAAATAGTCAATGGCCCAGTTAATGGACTTAGTGAATTACCGGATTGGGGGTTTGATGGATCTAGTACAGAACAAGCGGCTGGTGATAATAGTGATTGCGCATTAAAACCGGTTTACTATGTTCCGGATCCAATTCGAGGAGGAGATCATTTATTGGTTATGTGTGAAGTATTAAATGCAGATGATACAGTACATAAAAGTAACACGCGTGCAGCATGTGCTGAATTAGCAGAAAAACACAAAGATCATGATTCATGGTTTGGCATTGAACAGGAATACACCTTTTATTATGGTGACAATCCGCTCGGGTTTCCTGATGAAGGATATCCGGCTCCCCAAGGAGAATATTATTGTGGTGTTGGCGCCAAAAACATTTATGGTCGCGAAATAGTTGAAGAACACCTGGAATTATGCTTACAGGCAGGATTAGAGATTTCTGGAATTAATGCTGAAGTAATGCCAGGACAATGGGAATTTCAAGTTGGTCCTGTTGGTGCGCCAGAAGTTGGTGACCAGTTATGGATTGCACGCTGGTTATTGCACCGTGTTGCAGAAGATTATGGTGTTACTGTTAGTTTAAAACCAAAACCAGTAAAGGGTGACTGGAATGGAGCCGGTGCTCATGCCAATTTTAGTACAAAAGCCATGCGTGAAGATGGTGGATATGATGTAGTTGTAGCAGCTTGCGAGAAGATTGGAAAAAATATTGATAGGCACATTAGTGTATATGGTGAAAAAAATGATGAGAGGCTTACTGGTTTACACGAAACGGCAAAGATTACCGAATTTTTCTACGGTGTTAGTGATCGGGGAGCGTCAATAAGGATACCGATGGCTACTGCTAATGCTGGAAAGGGCTACCTTGAAGACCGACGTCCTGCTGCAAATATGGATCCGTACTTGGTCTGTGCAGCACTGATTGAAACAACCTGCGAATAATTTTAAATTGATATCTTTTGATACTTAATTGAATTTGCAATAGTATGAAATACCTAAAGGGTTCAATTTTTAGGTATTATTTTTTGGTCAAGAAGGACTTGAAGACCAATTAAATAACTTTTTTTGCCAAATCCGGCAACTCGTTTGATGCAAACATCTGTTATTACGGATAATTTACGAAAATCTTCTCTTTTTTCAGTATCGCTTAAATGAACTTCCACCGTGGGGAGATTTACAGATGAGATTGCATCCCGTAGTGCATAGGAATAATGGGTAAAGGCCCCAGGGTTAATGATGATCCCATCTGAATTCCCCATTGCTTCATGGATGCGATCAATGAGATCGCCTTCGTGATTGGATTGATACCAAAAGATGGTATGGCCATTTGATTCTGGCTGTTGATTTAACCAATTTTCAATATCAGATAAAGTTTCATTTCCGTAAATATCTGGTTCACGGATGCCAAGCAAGTTCAGATTGGGGCCATTAATAACAAGAATATTCAATTCAGAACCTTTAACGATTGTTGAATTAATGTTTCGGTAACATGAGTGGATGTCGCGCCATTTCCCAGTCCATCCAGAACTACAAAATTTAGAACACCTTTTTCAGATTTTTTATCAACCTGGATATAGGACATGAGGTGATTTACATTCAATTTACCAAGAGATGGCAGTGGTAGTTTTAAAATCGGTTCAGCTAATTGATTAAACTCATCATTACTCAACATATTCATTCTCTTAGAGATCCACCCAGCGCATTTCATTCCCAAGGCGACTGCTTCTCCATGACGAATTCTTCCATAACCAAAATGTGCTTCCAACGCATGTCCAACTGTATGGCCGAAATTTAACAATCGTCGAAGTCCACCTTCTCGTTCATCCGCAGAAACGATATCCGCTTTGATCTCACTTGAGCGCTCAACTGCTTTATCAAAAGGAAATGAATCAATATCATTTAACCAATCAGATACTTGGTTCAAGAAATCAGTATCCCGAATAGCACCGTATTTGATCACTTCTCCCATTCCGGCGATGACTTCTTTCCTTGGCAGAGAATCCAAGAGGGTGGAATCCACCAGGACACCTTGGGGTTGGTAGATTGAACCGATCAGATTTTTTCCTTCTGTAATATTGATACCTGTTTTACCACCGATAGATGAATCTACCATGGCGAGCAAGGTTGTTGGAATTTGATAATATTCAATGCCGCGCATAAATGAAGATGCTACAAATCCAACCACATCACCTACGGTACCACCACCCAACGCAAGGATTGTTGTTGATCGATCGCAATTCAATTTGACCATTTGACTGATCACACGGCTGAAGTTATTCAGGCTTTTCGCAGACTCCCCAACAGGGACTGTGATGAATTCTACATCAAATCCATTGTCTTTCAGGTTAGTCATGAGATCAAATCCGAATAATTCCATGAGCCTATGTTGGGATATAATCACCCATTTTTGGCCATTGTTATTACCCGATAAAATGGATGGAATATCTATCATTAATCCGGGCATTATGTGAATGGGATAGGATCGATCCCCTAATTGGACTTGAATTGTTTTCATCAGTCCAGATGTCTTAAAATTTCATTAGTGATTTCTTCGTGGGTTTTGTGGCCTGTTTCGATGGTGTAATCTGCTGTGTTCAAATAGTGTAGCCGTCTTTTCAACCAAATATTTTTCAACAATTTTTCTTTATTCTTCTTTCCAGATAAAAGCGGTCTGCTATCAGATTGTATCAATCGTTTAGACAGCTTAGAGGGGGATGCAGTTAGTAATATAGCTTTTCCATTTTCTTTCATGAACGTTCGATTTTCTTCCCTCATAATAATTCCGCCACCGCAGGCGATTACGGAATTAGAATAGAATCTCAATTGTTCCGATTCTAAGTTTCTAAAATTTTCTTCGCCATCATTTTCAAATATTTCAGTAATGGATTTTCCTGCACATTTCTCAATATTCTCATCCAAATCCACGAAAGGATAGTCAAGTTTTTTAGT
>JBJKZU010000036.1:0-30774 GCA_045569095.1 Fidelibacterota bacterium | reverse complement strand
CCTAGCGTCATTGGCGACAATACAATAATTAAAGAATCCTATATTGGTCCATATTCTGCTATTGGTAAGGGGTGTACAATTAGCGGTAGTGAAGTTGAATACTCCATCATTATGGATGGTTGTAAGATCAATCAGGTGCAGCGACGGATTGAATCGTCATTATTAGGGAATGAGGTGGAAATATTGCGTTCTAAAGCCAAACCTGCCACCCACAGATTTATGCTCGGAGATCAAAGTCGTATAGAAATTGAATAACCAAAAAATAAGTGATGACTGAATAAATGAAGGATATTGACCTTCGAATTATTAATTTAACGGTTTAGGAGATCCGAGGAATTTCTTAATTTATAACGTTATGGGGTTTTTATCCAATATCTCTAATCCATTAAACTGGCTGTCAGGTGATATTGCTATCGATCTTGGTACTGCAAATACACTGCTATGGATGAAGGGTAAAGGTATCATGATTAATGAGCCTTCAATCGTAGCCAGGTCTGTGAATGATGGTAATATTATTGCAGTGGGTGATAAAGCAAAGGCGATGCTTGGACGGACCCACCGTGATATAGAAACAATTCGTCCCCTGCGAGATGGTGTTATAGCTGATTTTGATATGACAGATGGCATGCTCCTTGGTTTTATCAGGATGATAAATATAAGTCCCTTGGCCAGAATGCGGATGGTGATATGTGTGCCTTCTGGTGTCACTGAAGTAGAAAGACGTGCTGTAAAAGATTCTGGTCTGCGTGCCAACGCAAGAGAAGTATTTCTTATCGAAGAACCTGTGGCAGCAGCTATTGGCATAGGTCTTGATATTTCACAGCCAATCGGTAATATAATTGTTGATATTGGTGGTGGTACGACTGAAATCGCTGTAATTGCATTATCTGGTGTCGTTACAAAAGAGACGATTCGTGTTGCTGGTGATGAAATGGATGAAGCATTGGTCCAGTGGTTCCGGAATGAACATAAACTGGATATCGGAATATCCACTGGAGAATCGATTAAAAAATCCGTTGGTTCCGCCATGCGCATGAAAAGTGAAACAATATCAGTCAAAGGCAGGGATCTAGTATCAGGGATTCCGAAAACTATCGAGGTTACTTCAGATGAAGTCCGGCAGGCATTGAAGGATCCAGTAAGTATGATCGTTGAAGCGGTAAAAAAAGCATTAGAACGAACGCCACCTGAACTTTCCGCTGATATATTGGATAGAGGTATCATCATGACTGGAGGTGGTAGTATACTAAAGGGAATGGATCAGATCATTCGCGAACGTACAAATGTTCCTGTTAATATTGCTGAAGACCCACTACTTTCTGTTGTAAGGGGTACTGGCATGGTACTAGAGGATATTAAAAAATACGAAGCGGTTCTTATTTAACGCAATTCAATCATGAGGAACCTTTACCTCATAATCCTAAGACGTAAAGATATTTTTACCCTGATATTAAGTGTTATCCTTTCGTTGCTAATGTTAAGTAACGGAGAATCAGATAATATTCGGTTATTACGCAGTAAAGCAAATCGCTTCTTTACCATTCTTTATGCTCCTATCACTTGGACACGTTCTATGGCACTTATTGAGGAAGAAGCGGCCTTACTGAGGAGTAAAAATCTGCAGTTGTCTTTCCAGGTAGAATCTATGCGTTATCTATTGGAAGAAAATAATAGGCTGGAAGAATTACTGTATTTTAAACAAGAGAGTAAAATGACAATTTTACCGGCCCGGGTGATTAATATGAGTGCATCGCCATATTTATCATCATCATTATCAATAGATGTGGGTCTAGATTCTGGTGTTGAAGAAAATGATCCTGTTATCACGCCCAAAGGCATTATTGGAAAAACTACTATTGTTGGAGATAATGCTTCCATTGTGCAGATGATCAATGATGTCAATTTCAGGCTAAGCGTTCGTATTAAACCCTCCGGATCTACGGGCATCATGCGTTGGCTTGATGGTGGACTATATCTAATCAAGGAAGTGCAGAAAAATGCAAATGTGAGTATTGGGGATAAAGTGGTAACCTCTGGCTTTAGCGACATATTCCCGGATGATCTTCCAGTAGGAGAGGTTGTGAACATTACTGATGAGCGGGGTAGATTTCAAAAGTCTGTTGTAGTACAAATCAATGAAAATATTGGTTCAATTATTAATCTGTTTGTGATTGTGGATCAGTAGCATGGATCGTTTAAGACCTTGGCTAATCTTATTTGGTGTATTCTTACTACAATTTTTTCTTTCTGAATTATTAGCAATTCAATATTACCGTCCAGATTTCGTAGTTATTTTTATTTTGTATTTTGGACTATTTTTTGGTTCTTATTATGGTGTTATCGCTGGGTTCATCATTGGAATATTTATCGACTTAACCCCATTAGCTTCGTATTTTGGACTCAGTTCAATGACCTACTCGATCACTGGTTATTTAGCCGGTCATTTAAAGAATAAATATATCCGTTGGTCGCCATTCGCATTCCATGCAGCATGGTTATGTATTATTGCATTACATTTTCTTGTATCCACCTATGTGCGCTATCAACTGCTTTTTGAAGTAGATATGTTACAATATCTTTTACGGTGGTTTTTGACGATGACTTATACATTGATCTTTTTGTTAATACTGCAATTCTTTTTTCCGGTAAAAAGGATACAAAGTGCTTAAGTCAAAAAATCTCGTACCAAGATCTAGATTATTGTTAGCAAATAGTGTAATTGTTTTCGTTTTCACTATTTTACTTCTTCGGTTTTTCCATATTCAGATATATGGTTACAATGAGTATAAAAAACGAGCTGATATTAATCGTATCAGGGCCATGCCAACTGCAGCGCCAAGGGGCATGATTTTGGATCGATATGGCCAAATATTAGTAGATAACTATCCAACATATATTCTTACGGGACTGCCCAATGAAATGGGTAATGAAAATTGGAGTTTTTCAGTTATTAGCAATTGTACCGCAATTGATACCGCAATATTAATTGATAATTTTGACAGATATTTTCGCGGTCGCTTCATTCCATCTAGAATTACTAAAGATTTAACTTTTGATCAATTAAGCTGCATAGAAGAACACAAACACGAATTAGCCGGAATAAATTACATTCAGTTTTCGGAAAGATCGTTCCCCTCAGATGTGAATATGAGTCATGTGCTAGGATACGTTAAAGAGATTGATCGGTCACTACTGAGCAATATGGGTGATAATGAACAATATGACGTTGGTGACTTAATTGGCTGGCAGGGATTAGAAAAACAATATGAAAACCTACTACGAGGTGAAAAAGGATTATCATTTTTACAAGTTGATGCATTTGGTAGAGAAGTTGGTCAAGTTAAAGATATTAGTGATATTAAACCGATTCCTGGGGATGATGTATTTACAACAATTGATTTAGATTTGCAGAAAACTCTTGAAAAAGCTATGTCTAAGTATAAAGGTATCGCCTTGGTTACTGATCCAGTAACAGGACACATACTTGCTTTTGTAAGTTCTCCAGATTTTTCTCCAGATATTTTTACAGGTAATACTACATTGCGAGAGTGGCGTGATTTAGTTAATGATCCAGCCAAACCTTTGCTAAATCGTATTACAAATGGGTTGTACCCACCTGGATCCACCTTCAAAATGATTACTGCAATCGCACTTTTAGAAGGACTTATGATTGAACAAGATGAAGAGTTTGAATGTGGTGGTATATATCAATTTGGTGACCGAGTATTTAAATGCTGGAAAGTAAGTGGTCATGGAAAAGTTAATTTAGACCAGGCTATTGCGCAGTCCTGTAATATTTTCTTTTATCAAGCTGTACAACGCGTATCGCTTAATAGGTTTATAAACCTTTGCCAAAATTTTGGTTTTGGTAGCAAAACAGGTATAGATTTGCCAAACGAATTAGGTGGGTTGGTCCCTACAAGGGATTATATGAATAGGCGTTACACTAGCAGAGGTTGGTCGCGCGGACATTTATTAAATTTAGCTCTAGGGCAGGGAGACTTACTTGCTACACCAATTCAACTTGCTGTTTACATCAATAAGATAGCTACTAAGGGAAACACATTTATACCACATTTTCTATTATCTAAAGTTCCCGAATCAACAAATTCAATAAATTTGAATGAACAGACATGGGTAAATATTGAAAATTATTTATTCAACGCCGTTAATCATAAATATGGAACTGGTTTAGCTGCAGATCCAAAAATAAATGGTCTAAATGTATATGGAAAAACTGGCACTGCTCAAAACCCGCATGGGGATGATCATGCCTGGTTTGTTGGTTACGCTAAAGATGAAAATCAAATGGCATCTACCATTATATTAGTAGAAAACGGTGGGGGAGGTGGTAAAATTGCGGCACCGATCGCGCGCATTGCTTTCAAGCATTTGTTTAATAAAAATATTGAAGATAAACTTGCAGTAAAATAATGCTTAAAGCGGTATATAATCAGGCATCGGATATGCCTATCTCGATAATAATTTTTACTTTAATGTTGACATGCCTGGGATTGATTTCTTTATTTAGTATTAGTATGCATCAAATTGGTGACCTCGCAATTACAACTTTTACAAAACAGCTACTTTTTTTGATACCTGCAATTGTAGGTTTTTTAACAATATTATTTATTCCGAAATATATTATACACAAGTATATATATGCTGCTTATAGCCTAATGTTGATTTTAATTTTAGTCCCATTTCTTTTTGATACTATTGCAGGTACGCATCGTTGGATAAATATTGGTTTACCTGTGGGTGTCCAACCATCTGAGTTTGCTAAATGGATCGTGGTGGTTGCTTTGGCACGCTATCTTTCTGATCATAATCTGCAAATGAAAAGGTTTACGACAATACTACTCCCAATATTTATTGCTTTAGTACCTGCTATAATTATCCTGCAGCAACCGGACCTTGGAACAGCGATAATACTTTTGATGCCTATTTTACCTATGTTGTATTGGGTAGGCGCCAGGCCATTTCACTTGTTCATACTTGTGGCTCCTGTACTGAGCATTGCTACTGCATTTCACACTATTTCCTTTACTGTGTGGGCGATTTTAATGGGTAGTACACTGTACCTGACGCAACCAAGGTTATTTTTTGGAGTTATGTTTTATTTTGGTAATATATTTTTAGGATTATTGTCACCATTTCTTTGGAACAGTTTAAGGCCTTACCAGCAGAAGAGGATTCTAACCTTGTTCAATCCTGAATTAGATCCGCTAGGAGCAGCTTATCAGACAATACAAAGTAAAGTGGCGATTGGATCTGGCGGGTTTTTTGGTAAGGGCTTAGGATCGGGAACCCAAACACACTTAAAATTTCTTCCTGTTCAGGAATCTGACTTTATTGTTTCCGTTATCGGTGAAGAATTTGGGTTTATTACAATCTCAATTATGTTAATTATTTTTTCACTTTTTATATTAAAGATTGTAAAACTAGCGTTTTTAGCAAAAGAACGTTTTCCAGGGTTGGTTCTCATAGGTATTGGCACAATCTTTTTGGCGCATGTTTTTGTTAATACTGCTATGTCAACGGGAATGATCCCAGTAAAGGGTTTACCCTTACCATTTATATCAGCAGGTGGTTCATTTTTATTGTCATGCTTTATTATGATCGGTCTGATCATGAAAATGAGTGATGAATCAATAGAATGACCAAGTAAAAGGAATTGATGTTAGGGACTTGCAGAGCTAAATTCGAGACCAGTTTGTGCTGCAAATATCCTAAATAGCCCTGATGATCATTAGCCCAACTAAAATCCCTTGGAGTATTTTGTTTATTTTTCTTGTGTTAAGTGCTGGAACTGCCCAAGCTCAGCAAACAGATATAAAGCGTGAGTTAAAACGGCTAAATGCAAAAATAGATCGAGAACGAGTTAGGACAGATTCACTAGAGACACAAATCAGCATTCTATTACCTGATTTGCGGAACACCCTCAGAGCAACGGTTGATGCAAAAAAACAAACTGATTCAGTTGCTATTTTACTAATAAATCGAATAAATGCTTTACAGAATAAGATTCGGATGCTGGAAGACAAGTCAATTTATACTGATAGTACCAATTTTGAAATTCTTGCTCAACTTGTGATGATCGAGAATAAAATTATCACATTAACTAATAGTTTTACTGAGATGTATAGCCTGCGATCTGAAAAACAGGGTGGGGTCATTAAAACAAAGATTAGTACCGCAGAATATCAAAGAAAATATATTGAAGCATTGAGCTACTACCAGAATGGCGATTATAATCAAGCAATTAAAGGATTCTCTGAATTAGTGCTGGAGGATCCCTCGAATAAACTTGCAGATAATAGCCAGTATTGGCTCGCAGAATGTTATTATTCAATCAAAAATTACAAACGAGCAACTCTAGAATTTGAAAAGGTATTTACTTTTCCAGGCACGGATAAGGATGATGATTCTCAACTAAAACTAGCTCTTGCATATCAAAGCCTTGGTAATCTTGTGAAAGCAAGAGAAGAATATCAGCGGATGATTGATTATTTCCCGAGTAGTGAATACTTTAGCAGGGCCAAAGAATCACTCAAGCAATTGAGTGTGGAATAACCCTTAGCTATGCCATTGAAGATATTTTATTTAACTACGGAGATAATTCCGTTCGCTAGTACTTCATCCTTGGCCGCCTTTTCAGCCAAGGTGCCACTTTTATTACAGAACAAGGATCATGACATTCGGACAATAATTCCGAAATATGGTTATGTTAGTGAACGAAAGTATATTCTTCGTGAAGTAATAAGATTACGTGAAATACCTTTTGAATTTGGCGAAGAAAATGTTATCACCTCTGCGAAAAGTGCCTTTATTCCTAAAACGCGAGTTCAAGTATATTTTTTAGAAGATGACCAAAGATTTAAGCCGTTGACTAATTTAATATATAAGGCAAAAAATGGTCGTGTGCTTGCTGATAATGATATGCGATTTGCATTTTTTAGTAAGGCATCCTTAGCTATTTTGCCTCATCTATTTTGGAGACCTGATGTAATGTGGTGCAATGACTGGCAATCTGTATTGGTCCCAGCCTTTTATAAACAACAATACATGAATGATGGATTTTATGCGGATATGAAATCGGTACTTGTTGTTCATAATTATGAAGAGGAATACTTGGACATCGCAAGTAATACCTTTAAGAATACTGGACTTGAAGAACCCGCCAGCATAAAAAAAGGGGTGGTGAATGCATATGAGGTTGCCGCAGAATATGTAGATTTGATGATCGCAATTGATTCACCTAATAACCAAGTATCAAAAAAATTATTGGAACTACCCGCGATCAAAAAGAAAAAGAGTAAATTATTAACTATAAAGACTTCGGGGGAAGAATCACCAGATTATGATAAAGTTGCTGCAAGAATAGATAGTGGATTGCAGAAACTTTTTAGCTGATCACTCGTACCCAGTCTAAACTATATGAAAAATCTTCAGATATTTGTGAGTTTTATCTGTATGCTAATTTTCCTAAGTTGCATGGAAGATACTATTATAGTGGATCTGATGGATGATGGAATGTATCATGATACTCTATATGTTAGAGGGATCACAGGGTTTACTTATCAAACACCGCCTCAGCTTGGAAATTCTACTCTGCTATACTTTGGTATTGATAGTAATGGATTCCAGAACCCCTTTGCACTTTTTAGGGTTTCAAGCAATAGTATTACAACTCCAGTTGAAACATTTGCTAGTCTTAATGATTCACTAATAGAAATTGACAGTGCAAAATTCATATTAACATTCAATGAGGATTCAATAACAACAGATATGATTTTTGATTTATTTTCTTTTCAAGAAGGAGGCGACTCAATTTTCAGTGAGTCGGAGAGTAATTATCTAAACATTACGGAGAATGATCTCAACTCAACATATATAAGCAGTAGTAGACTATCACAGAAAGAATCAGATTCATTGGGAACTACAAGTTTTCCTACGCTTTCGTTCAATGTTTTAGAAATACTTGATTCATTTTCAGATACTGCAAGTGAGAATCGTAATCTAACTGTTATGATAAAACCTAAATTTGAACTAACCGGTATATTTTCCTTCAAAAGCAGTGAAAGTGGATTTACTTACGCTCCCCAGATACAGGTTTTTACCCATGACACATCTTTTGTTGATTCTACTGGAGACTCGGTAGTGGTAGATACAATATCGCATACGTTTATATCCACTAATGATTTATCAATTATCATTCCACCCGATGGAATAGATGAAAATCCTAACAACATATCTTTAGGTAGAGGTATGAACTATAAAGCGATCTTACAAATACCTGATTTGGACTCGATTTTAGTACCACAGCAAGCAATCATAACGCAAGCTGAATTATCGTTATTTTATGTAAATGATACATCACAATCAAATTTTTATTTACAGATTCACCCAATAATTGATAGTGTATCCATAGTAGAACTACAGGGTTTATTACCGGATGATCCACTCGAAACAGAACCCAGTTTAATGGCGGTTAACCTATCGAATAATGGAAGGATAAGCCTTAATATTAGAGAGTATTTGCAGTTACATCACTTTGGTTATATTAAGAATCAAGGGTTAAAGATAGAGGTAGCTAATACTGTTAGTCCATTCAATACATATTCGTTTTATAATAGTAATCTTGATTCACTAGCACCAAAACTTATCATTCACTATGTCGCTCCTTAATAGATATACTAATATTTTTCTCATTATGACATCCCTATGTTATGGCCAGGATGTGTACAGTGCATATGGTGTTGGTGAATTAACATTTGCGCCTAATGCATCGGTAATGGGTATTGGCAGTAATGGGTTAATGCCCAGTTTTCAAAAATATATATCACTTAGCAACCCTTCAACCTGGCTTAGAATACCATTTGCCTATGTATCATTAAATTATGGTGGGACGCAAATAAAAGACCGTGATTATGATTACAATAATGTGCTTTCTGGACTAAACCAATTTCAATTTATACTGCCTATAAAGGGCCGTTATGCCATTGGTATTGGTTTCCAACCATTTAGTTCACAGTTGTATTCTTTGGAGAGTAATGATATTAATGAAAAATTTATCGAAGGGGATACCCTTACAATTAAAAAAGCAATCAATGGCTCCGGCGGTATTTCTGAACTCATTTTTTCGCTAGGTGCCAAACTAACAGAAAAAGAACAATTAGGACTAAAACTAGAGTATTTGTTTGGATCAAATCGTAGACAAACAGTGTTTAACATTAAAGAAGGTGAGTATGATTTAGATTACATATATAACCAGCGTAACATTTATAATGGTACGCTAATAAATGGATATTTTTCATCCCATCGCCTTGGTTTTGGTTCAAGAATATTACGTTTAAGTGGATCGGTTAAAAGTGTTTTACATCCAGTACATATCAATCATTTTTCTTTTCAACCATTTGAGGATTCAAATGGCAATGGATATTATGACATTGCTGATCACCCAAGACCTTCCGGCGTGGATTCTATACCACCGGCAGCAATAGATACGATACTAAACAATCAGATAAGACCATTTGAATATGCTTTTGGGTTTGACCTAGATTTGACTGAAATGATACATATGCAGGGGGAACTATCCTCGTGGTCAGACCTAACTAATAGTGGAGCTAAGTTTATTTCTGGTTTAAATCAACGGGTAGTTGCTTATCGTCATCTCAATATAGGGTTTATTCGATTCGGGAGAAATTTACCTAGAATTTGGCATGAGAGGTTACATTTCCGTGCTGGCATTTTTCAGCGTGCATATGAAATAGAAAATCAATTTTCTCATAATGATTATGCCGTGGGATATAAAATTAATGATTTGGGTGTATCTATTGGCTTTGGTATTATATTTGGTGTCACAAGAAATCAAATAGATTTTGGTTTTAATCTGATTAATAGATCAGATCCATATAATAGTGATAAATTAGTTGCTAATTTTAATATAGGAATTAGCATTGGTGATCTTTGGTTCGTCAAGCGTAGGGTAAAAATATAATGGTAACTTCAGCAATTAAATATCGGGTAAAATTTTTTTCAATATTTATACTGGCTTTATTCTGTATTATGTGTGTGCCGCCGACTAACACTTCAACTTCTGATGACAGTGCAGCGGATCAAGCATATTGGGACTCCGTAAGAACGGTAATGTGTCCGCGAAAAATGAGTAGTGCTGCCGAGTATTATAAGAATAGAGATTGGGAATCTACGGTTAGAGTTTATGGGGATATTATTCGTTACGGATGCGACCGGGATGATCCAGAAGAAGTTTATCAATATTATGCAGTTGCTTTTGAATATCTAGGAAGGTTTGATAGTTCAGAATACGTATTGTTAAAAGGGCTGCAAATTTTACCGAATAACACTAATCTTCGCAAGCGTCTTGCCTATTCTTACAAAAAACAGGGAAAAGTAGATCAAGAAATATTGGAGTATAGCCGATTGTCCGATTTACTGCCCGGAGATATATCAATCAAAACAGAGTTAGCAAAACTTTATGGTGATCAAGGCGCTTATGATGATCAAGTTGACATCCTGAGGCAGATTCTTGAAATAGACCCTGGAAATGAGAATGCGCAGGGTGATATTGCTAGGGTATACGAAATGACCGGTAGAGATCCACTCCAAATATACGGTGAACGATTTGATAATAATCCTGATAATGTGTCTTATGGTCTAGACTATGCTGATCGTCTATTGAATGCAGAAAGGCCAGAAGACGCAATAGATGTTTTAAAACAGGTTATTCGTCAGGATAATACCAGTAAAGTAGCCTACCGGCAATTAGCAAAAGCTTATGATCGCTCAGAAATGTTCCAGCAAGCATCAGAGTCTTATGAGGAACTATTTAAGCTTGATCCTCGTGATTTTCGTGTTGCCATTCAGGTATCTGAAGTGAATATAGCCGGTGATAATTTTGGAAAGGCAATGCGGTGGGCTGAAAAAGCTATTACCTCATCCAAATCAGGAGAGGCCTATGCGCAGCGTGGAAATGTCTATTACAAATCTTTTCAGGAATGTAGGTCAGCTGATATTTCGGTTGATGATAGAATAGTTGCATCGTTGGCTCATGAGAGTTTCACTATAGCCGAAGAAAATGATTACCGCAGGTTTCATAATTCACTAGTCTGGTTGGAAGAGAACGAAGTATTATTTGGTCGATCCCATTGGTTTATGCTTGATGCAAATAAAAAGAAACAGGGCTATATAAAACCCGATTCAGAATGCTATAAATGGGTAGAAAAAAAATTAGATAAAGATCCAAATTGGTAGATTATGATTGCACATGCCTAAAACACCATTGCAAACCTCGGATCCTGAATTATATAATATATTGGTAAGTGAAGTATCTCGAGAAAATACTACCCTTGAACTCATAGCATCAGAAAATTTCGTCAGTTACCCTGTGCTAGAAATGGCTGGAGGAGTGATGACTAATAAGTATGCTGAGGGGTACCCTGGAAAACGATACTATGGTGGTTGTGAATTTGTTGACGAAGCAGAAAATCTAGCTCGAAAACGCGCCAATCAACTCTTTGGTGTAGAATACTCGAATGTGCAACCGCATTCAGGTTCACAGGCAAATATGGCTGTCTTAATGACCTTTATGGATGTTGGTGACACAATTTTGGGCTTGGACCTTGCTCACGGAGGGCATCTCACTCACGGCAGTAAAGTTAATTTTTCCGGTAATTTATATAATTCTGTATCCTACCAGGTTAAAAAAGAAACAGGTAGAGTGGATTTCGATCAAGTTCTTTCGCTTGCAAGGGAACATAAACCAAAATTAATTATTTGTGGTGGGTCTGCTTATCCACGATTTATAGAATTTGAGGATTTTAAAGAAATTGCTGATGAGGTAAGTGCATTTCTCATGGCAGATATAGCGCATCCATCCGGACTCGTTGCCACAGGCCTCCATCCGTCACCAATACCTTATTGTGATGTAATTACGACTACAACTCACAAGACTTTACGCGGGCCACGTGGCGGTATGATTATGATGGGGAAAGATAGTGGTAACCCATGGGAAATCGTTGCACCAAAGTCTGGTCGATTAAAGAATATATCAGAATTACTTGATAGTGCATTAATGCCAGGAATTCAAGGGGGGCCTTTAATGCATATTATTGCTGCGAAGGCGGTTGCATTTGGTGAAGCTTTGCAACCCGAGTTTACAGTTTATACGCAGCAGGTAATAGATAATGCAAAAGCCATGGCAAATGAGTTTTTAAGCAGAGATTATGAGCTCGTCTCCGGCGGCACGGATACGCATATTATTTTAATTGATCTAACTAAGAAGGCGATCACAGGAAAAGCAGCAGAAAATGCACTGGAAAAAGCCGGAATTACAGTAAATAAAAACATGGTACCGTTTGATAAAAGGAGCCCGTTCATTTCCAGTGGTATCAGAATTGGTACGCCTGCAGTTACAACCAGAGGCATGACTGAAGATGATATGGTAAAAATTGTTTCGTTAATTGATACGATTATAGAAAAACCCAATGATGAAGACAATATCGTTAAGGTAAAAGCTGAGGTAAGTGATCTATGCCGCTCTTTTCCACTTTACTCTGAATTGGGAGCCTAATACTGACTCATTATTTACCTTATCTTAATTTTTCTATAATTAAATCAAATGCCAGAATCTGGTTTATTATTATTTGCTGTATAAACACCCAATCATGTTCTACCAGTACACTGTTGCAAACAAGTCCGAACACAGTAGAAATGATTATGATGAAACGGTCGGAATCAATTCTTGATAAAGAAGCAATACCAGATAAACCAGAATCACTGTTAAAGCATTGTATTATTCTAACACAAACTGCATTTGGATTTATAATGGAGAATGCTGAACGTGAATTAGATGAAAATTATAAACAAGGATTAACACTATATGCGGATGCCAATAAATATTTTTCAAGAGCAGTAGTTTTGGGAGAAAATTATATGTTACTACGTTACCCGAGGTTTGATGAATGGCTTAATAATAGTTCAAATAAACATATAAAATTTGGAAATAACGACGTGGAAGGGTTATACTGGTTGGCTGCTGCCTACGGTGGAGCGGTGAGTTCAAGCCGCGGTGATCCGGAATGGGTAATACAATTACCAAAAGTAGGAAAATTATTGGAGAATGCCCTGGCAATAGATCCAAATTGGAATTATGGAAGTTTATACTCAGCAATGATCCCTTATACGTTAAGTAGTCCTGATGCACCTGTAAATGCCAGTCTGGTAGCGGAGGGGTATTATCGTAAGGCGCTTGTAGCCTCTGATGGCAACGATTTAGGCCTACATGTTAGTTTTGCAGAAAATGTATTAATCGTGAGGCAAAATCGTAATGAATTTGTTAGGTTGCTTACATTAGTTTTAGAATCTAATGATCGCGGAATAAAAGAATTAGAAGTTGGAAATTATATGGCAAAAAAAAGGGCGCAGTGGTTATTGGGACGTACCGAGGATTTATTTTACTAAATGAAAAAAATAATATTTATACTATTAGTTTTTGGATATACTGAATTATCGGCAAAAAAAGTAATTATTAAAATGGCCAGTCTAGCACCAGAGGGTAGCTTCTGGCACGGCATGCTCATTGAGATAGGTCAGCAGTGGAAAATAGCTACAGATGGACAAGTAATTCTTAGAATTTACCCGGGTGGTGTTGTGGGTGATGAAAGAGACATGATTAGAAAGATACGGATTGGGCAATTACATGCAGCTGCAGTATCTACTGAAGGTCTTCATGAAATAAATCCGGATGTTTATATATTTGCCTTGCCCATGATCTATGATAATTATGATGATGTGGAGTGGATGCGATCACAAATGGCTGAACGATTACAAAACGGTATGAAAGATAATGGATTTGTATTACTTACCTGGGCAGATGTAGGGTGGGTACATCATTTTTCAACCAAGCCAATTATTTATCCGGAAGACCTGAAACAGTTAAAGCATTTTACATGGGCAGGTGAATACCGAGCAGCAGAACTATGGAAAAAAGGCGGTTTTCAGCCGGTACCATTAGCTTCAATCGATATTATGCCAGGGTTTCAAACTGGACTTATTGAATCAGTCTCAACCACGCCAATATTTGCATTGAAACAACAATTATTCGGCATTGCAGATTATATGTTGGATATAAAATGGGGACTGCTAACTGGTGCTTTAATCGTTGATAATAGGACATGGAAAAAAATCAAACCAGACTACCAAAATGCAATGATTTCAATAGCAAAAGAAGTCATTAGATCCAATAAGGAAATAATTCGTATTGGTGGTGGTGAGAAAGCGATATCTGCCATGGAAGAATATGGATTAAAAGTTCATCGTCATTCACCAGAAGAATTACAGGTATGGAAAAATTTTATAAAATCATGGGAAAAAGATATTCGTGGTGGATACGTACCTGTCGAATTATATGATACTGCCCAAGAAATTATGAGCAGGAAACCACACTAAATAAGGAATATTCTAGGACCAGAAATGGCCCGATTAAAATCAAACTACTTTGTTGAGCGCTTAAAATGGGGCGAGGATACGATTGCAATTGCTGTTTTTGCAGTATTAACCTTTTTTCCTGCTTTTGAGATTATCACCAGGTTAATTGGTCGTTCTGGCATACCTGCGTCAGCAGTACTTGTGCAGCATATGACATTGTGGATTGGCTTTATCGGTGCAGTATTAGCTACAAGGCAGAATAAATTACTTTCACTGGTAAGAAAACCATTATTTCAAGAAGATGAAATATTCCATCTAGGGAGATGGATAGCAAAAAACATTTCATTTATTGTTATTCTGGCTTTATTCTGGGGAAGTCTAAATTTGGTGATTGTTGAATATAAGTATCCTACATATATAGCACCTGGCATACTGCGCTGGGTAGCCCAATCGATTATGCCCTTGGGATTTTTACTGATTGCCGCACAGATATTTTTAAAGAGTACTAAAAATCATTTATTAAGAGCAACTATGTTGATGATAACAATATTTATTATTATCATCAGTCTTACTGATGTATTTCAAGATAATGGTTTGTTTTTGTGGGGTTCAGTTGGCTTAATCATATTTTCGATGATTTTTGGTACTCCAATATTTATTGGGTTAGGTGGCTTAGCTGTATTGTTTTTCTGGAGTGATTATACACCGATTTCAGCGATATCTGCAGAAACCTATCGTATAGTTGTATCTCCATCACTACCAACAATTCCACTGTTTACTTTGGCAGGATATATATTAGCCGAAAGTCGTGCTTCTGAACGGATGCTGCAGTTGTTTCGCACTGCATTTGGCTGGTTGCCAGGGGGTACACCAGTAATTATTGTCTTATTATGCGGGTTTTTTACTGCGCTTACTGGTGGCTCAGGTGTGACAATATTGGCTTTGGGTGGTTTACTATTTCCTTTACTTCGTAAGGAAGGTTATTCCGAGCTATTTTCATTAGGACTCATTACACTTGCCGGTTCTTTAGGGTTGCTTTTTCCTCCTAGCCTGCCTTTAATTATTTATGGTGTTACAGCGTTAGTTTCTATAAAAGATTTGTTTATTGGAGGTTTAATTCCTGGTATAATATTATCTTTTGCGGTTGCAGGTTATTCAATGTATCAAGGTTACGCCCAGCATGTCGAGCGACAGCCGTTTAATCTTACCAAAATATGGGCAGAGTTAAAGAATAGCTACTGGGAAGTTATCATTCCACTACTTATACTTTATGGGGTATTTGGTGGACATACTACATTAGTTGAAACTTCCTCAATAGCAGTAATTTACATATTTTTAGTTGAAGTGTTCGTTTATAAAGATTTATCAATAGGAGACATGCCCAGAATAATTATCGATTGTGCAACGCTAATTGGTGGTGTGCTCATTATCTTGGGTGTGGCCATGGGACTTACTAGTTATATCGTTGATGCGCAAATACCGATGTTATTAATGGAATGGGTCAAGGAAACAATTACATCAAAGTATGTCTTTTTACTATTATTGAATATTTTACTACTCGCTGTTGGCTGTCTTATGGATATTTTTTCGGCTATTATCATAGTAGTTCCGTTAATTACACCGTTACTCCAATTGTTTCCAGATATTCACCCTGTACATCTAGCAGTGATTTTTATTGCAAACCTGGAGTTAGGATATCTAACGCCGCCGGTAGGGATGAATTTATTTCTATCCGCCTATAGATTTGATAAAGATATGCCGGTGGTTTATAAAGCTACATTACCTTTTTTCTTATTAAGTCTAATTGTAGTACTAGCCATTACTTATATCCCGATATTGTCGTTAGGATTATTGCGATTATTGCAATAGGTTTTACAATAATACTATTTTTTCAAAAATGTGGGAACAATCACACAAAAAAATCATATCTTGACTGATGGTCGGCACCCTCGATATATTTGCCGGCGTTAAAAGGATATTCTTATCGAACGTAAAAGCTAATAGCTAAGAACAATAGAATAGACCTCGGGATATCTTGGGGTCAGGAGAATAAAATGAAACGATTAGCGACGACTTGTACGCTTATCCTTTTAACAAGTATAAGCCCACTTGCTGCACAAAGTGAAGCGGGGGCAATATTTTTACTGATCTCACCTGGTGCGCGCGCAGGTGGAATGGGTGAAGCACAAGTTGCAGTAGCCAACGATGTTTACGCCAGCTATTGGAACCCTGCAGGTTTAGCCTTCCTCGAAGGATCCGAAATGGCTATAATGCACGTAAACTGGCTTCCTAATTTAGCCGATGATCTTTATTATGAATTCCTTGCTTTTCGCCGTCATTTTCCATATTTGGGTACATTAGGCGGACATATTATTTACCTTAATCTGGGTGAGCAGATACGCATGGGGGAGACACCAGATGATTATCTTGGTAAATTTACCAGTTATATGATGGCAGCAACCATTTCCTACAGTGCATTGCTGTCACAGAATTCATCATTAGGCATTAACGCGAAAATATCTTATCAGCATTTGGTTGAACTAGGTGCAGGTAATGAACAGGGTAAGGGCACCTCCACTGATTTTGGTTTTGATATTGGTTATCTCCGTAAAGAATTCCTTACGCCCCGTCTAAATTTAGGGCTCACTGTTACCAATATAGGTCCCAAAGTTTCTTTTATCGACCCTGCACAAGCAGATCCACAGCCTACTAATCTAACTTTAGGATTTAACTATGCCATTGTTAATTCCGAGTTTAACAAACTTAACGTTGTGTATGATATAGATAAAATGCTGGTATCATCCTATCCGGCAATGGACTGGGATGGCGATGGTTATATCGGTGGATTTGATGAAGATGGACATCAATCGGATAAAAATTCTGATTTTAATAAGGATGGCCAGCAGGAGACAGAGCATACTGATCCAATTTATTTGGCTATTTTCACCTCTTGGGTTGATGACTGGTTACTAGGAGGAGATATTGATTTGGCTACTCCTGGTAATGATCCTGACCGACAAATAGGTGGATTTCGCTGGAATGATATAAATGGGAATGGTGAGATAGACCCTGATGAGGCAGAGATGGAAGCAACCGATGCTGCTCCCGGTGATGCAGCCTGGGGGAAATATAATGAATTTGGGCAAAAGGAAGTGGGCAGTGGTTCTGCCAGAACAATTCAAAATGAGCTCGATAAGCTTGTCCACAATATTGGTATGGAATACTGGTATTCTAGTTACTTTGCTTTGCGGATGGGTTATCTTTATGATAAAACTGGGAAGATAAGTAATCCAACCTTTGGTGTTGGTCTACGATTTGCGGGCTACGGTTTCGATTTTGGATATACATCAGGCGAACCAGGCCATCCACTAGCAAATACCATGCGCTTTTCTCTAAATATCGAATTTTAAAGTACTCCGCGAAAAATAAAAAATTATAAATGCGTAGGATTGTAATTATCCTGACAATTTCTGCTTCACTTTATCCCTGCTTCGGAGGAATAAGTGGCTCTGTTCGTATTGCTGCGATTAGGGTATCATTTTTAGAGGATGATTCTCCAGGAACGACTGGAAATGGTTCATTCCTGCTAAATGCTCTTATTGATACTTGCGGAAGGTACACAATTGATCCTGTTCCTCACGATCGATCCTATTTTGAGTCTCAGTTAGTAGCTGTAAATAATTATTATCGCTCAGTTTCTTATGGGAAATTTGGATTGGACCTTGATCAGTCTATTGTATTTCCACTTTCTGATGAAGATAGTTATGTATTGCCTAAAAAGATGGATTATTATCATCCCTATAATCAAACTGACTTGCATGATCAACGAGTAACTGAATTATTTCGCGATGCTATAGAGACAGCATACAATGATGATGAGATTGATTTTTCAAATTATGATCATGTTGTGGTTTTCCATGCTGGAATAGGGCAAGATTTTTCCTTACCATTTTTAGACCCTACCCCCGAGGATATACCTTCAACATTTATAGATGTTAATATGTTACAAGAATATGTTGGTGGAGTACTACAATTTGGTACAGCTACAATAAATCAGGGTATCATTTTACCGGAAACACAAAATCATTTATTTTATCAAGAGTTGGAAAATATTTTTCTCGATACTGAAGAACCATGTGACTACCAATATGGGCTAACGGGTACATTTGCATTAATGTTGGGTTTTGCCATTGGGTTACCACCTCTATGGGATACGAAATCAGGGCAGAGTGGCATCGGAATTTTTGGTCTTATGGATCAAGGGTCAAATAATGGACGGGGACTAATCCCAGCTCCACCCGATGCATGGAGTCGGAAATTTGCAGGCTGGGAATTACCATTGATAGCTATGCCATCTAAAATGATCAATTTGCCGAGTAGATCAGAAGATAACTTGGTGCAAATCCTAATTAATGAAACTGAATACTTTCTGATTGAGAATAGGACGAACTGGTACCGGGGAAATATGTACATTGATTCAACCCGCTATCTTATCTATGAGAGTACTGAACGTTACCCGCCTTTTGTTGAAGTTCTTTTTGATTCAGTTGCGGTTGAAAAGGATGAGAATGGGGTAGTTACTGCAATCCCAGATTATGACCTAGGGTTACCGGCATCTGGTCTATTGATCTGGCATATAGACGAAACTAAAATTTTTAGTGGGCTTGGTAATTACCTTGTAAATGGTGATCGTGTAAATAGAGGGGTGGATTTGGAAGAAGCGGATGGATCCCAGGATATTGGTTTTCCCTCAATTTTTCTTTTTTCCGATCCATCAGCGGGATATTTCGGTGATTTATGGTTTAAAGGAAATCCAGAATATGAACGTGCTAATCCAAGCATGGATGGTCTTAAGCCTGAATTTGGTACGTTCACTTATCCAAGTACCGTATCCAATGAAGGCGCATCAACGTTTATTTCTATTGGCGATATTAGCGGCCAAGCAGATACGATGAGCTTCACTATATCCAGTTCATTACTTGCGGATGGTTTTCCAGATACTACCTATCACATTGGCTTAGTCTACGATTTTGATAATGATGGTGTTCAGGAAATAGCAGGAGGTCAGGATTCTATATGGGTAGCCCAGGAAAGTGATATAACTAAAAGAAGTCATTTTTATCAACCAGTTGGCGCAGTATACGATTGGTCGGTTGTATATATTAACCAAGTTTTACACTTGGCTATTAATGAAGTCTTTGATGGATCTAAGACCAAAATATTGTTTTTTCAATGGCACGCAAATGAGCAAACATTTCAATGGGTACAAGATACCATAATTGCATCCAATAATGTCCTGGTTATGAGTAATTCAACAGGTTCACCGGATTTCATTACTGATACTAATTATCAATTACAAACGGTTGTTATCAATGCTGATGGAACGGTTGATTCACTTAGCAGTAGACCTTGGGCATCTGCAGCTGATCTAAACCTCGATGGTGAAGCTGAATATTTGTATATAGACTACCAATCAGTAGACACGCCAAACTTTTATGGAACATTAGAGGCAAAACATATGAATGGAGTCACTATCTCAGGTTTCCCTTTTTATCATTATCCTCGTAGTCAACAAACTGTGTTAATAAAACATTTATTTGGTGATGACCATCCCGAAATTGTAGTTCAGAATGCTAATAAGGAAATAATAGTCCTCAATTGGCAGGGTCAGGTTGAATATCGTTTAACGGATTATGGTGACCTTGTATGCATGGGGGATTATGATGGTAGGAATGCCATTTTCACAACAGATGCCATTTGGTTATTTGATGAGGTCAGCGAAAATCATGGCAATGAATGGACTTCAACCCATCATGACTTTGCTAATACGCAAACTCTTCAATTGAATATCCCTAAGCGCATTTCTGACTCTGTATTGATTGATAAAGATAAGACGTATGCTTATCCCAACCCGGTCTATGATGATTATGTTTATTTTCGTGTTGCTGTAGAATCAGCTGAGCGGATTGAAATTATGATCTATGATTTAGCAGGATATTTTATCAGACAGATCAATTTTGAGGGACTTTCAAAAAGTGCAATTGAGGAAGAAAGTTGGCGTGTGAGAGATATTGAATCAGGCGTTTATTTTGCGAATGTAACTGCTTGGAGTGGCGATCAATCTGAAACAAAAGTATTGAAAGTTGCAGTTATACACTAATGGTTTTTTTACGGATAATACCATTTTATCTGCTGTTATCGAGTCTATTATTTGGTCAGGATTATTATAATCACCCTGAAATAGACTGGAAGACATTTGAAACTGATCATTTTCAAATCCATTTTTATGAGGGTAGCGAAGGCACTGCCAGAGAGGGTGCGTTTGTTGCTGAAAAAATCTACCCGTTTGTTACTCAACTTTATGAATACGAGCCATCAGAGAAAACGGATATCGTTTTTTTAGATACGGATGACATATCCAACGGTGCGGCTTACTACTATGATAATAAAATACTTATTTGGGCAAATCCTATGGATTTTGAGTTGCGGGGTAGCCATCGCTGGTTACAAAATGTCATCACCCATGAATACACACACATCGTTTCTATGCAAAAATCAATGAAAGCAGGACTACGTTTTCCAGGAGCTTATCTTCAGTGGTTAGGATACGAAGATGAAAAACGGAAGGATGTGTTATATGGTTATCCCAATAAGATAGTGAGCTATGCTATCCCTGGAACTAGTGTTCCACCATGGTTGGCTGAAGGTACTGCTCAATACATGTATGAGGGTGCTGACTGGGATAATTGGGATACACATCGGGATATGATCCTACGCGATAGGGTAATGAATAATAACTTATTGACTCTTACCGAAATGAACACGTTCGGGAAAAGCGGAATTGGTAATGAGTCCACGTATAATGCAGGATATAAGTTTTGCCGTTTTATTGCGCTATCCTATGGGGCAGATAAATTAAAAGAAATTTTATCGGTACTTTCATCACCACTGCAGTTCTCGGTAAGTAGTGCTATTGAAAGGGCAATCGGGATCTCTGGTAATGAATTATATGATCTTTATAAGAAAAGCTTGGAAAACGGGTATGATCTTTTAACTCAATCCATGCGGCTTACTAAAGTGCAGGGCAGGATAATTGCAGGTAAGGGAACGGCCAATCTTCATCCCGTATGGTCACCGAATGGAGAATGCATTGCCTATCTTTCAAATGAGGAAAATGATTTTTTTGGGCAGACGGATCTTTTTATATATGATCTGGAAGCCAATAGTGCTGAGAATATCCAATCTGGTGTTTTTTCTGCCCCGACATGGAATAATAATGGGTCAACTTTATATTATGCGAAAAAAGCAAAATATCCCAATAAGCAAGGGTCTAAATACTTTGATTTATACGAATATGACTTAATTACAGAGCAAGAAACACGCCTAACAAAAGATGCCAGAGCTTTTTCTCCATATTTCATTCCCATGGATAGTACGCTTATATATCTAGCAACGCAAGATGGAGGACAGAATATTTATCGTATTGACCTCACATCCCGTAAAACCCAGCGACTCACAAATTTTGAAGATCGCAGGATGCTTAGCGGTTTGGCTTACGATGAGGAAAAGAATAGAATATTATTTGATGTTACCAGAAATCACTTTCGTGATATTGCATACTTGTCTTTAGCTGATTCAACGCTTGGTCTTGTTTTTGCAAATCGGGAATGGGATGAAAGGGATATAAATATCTCAGCAGGACAGCTTATTTATTCAGATGACCGATCCGGTGTTTTCAACCTATATGTAATTGATGAGAAAACAATGACTGGCGGATATATCACGAATGTGATGGGCGGTGCGTTTATGCCTGCTGTAAATGCTTTCGGACAGGTAGCGTATTCTCTTTATAAGAATGGATCATATAAAATAGCTGTTTTGGATAGTATTGCTTTCGTGGACCAAAAAACTGTAGGCTATGACCCTGTTTACTGGCAACGGAATGCAGGACTTGCGGATCCGATTATTGAACAGGTTGATTTACCTGCAAAATCTTATGAGGATAATTTTACAACAATGTTTGTGAGTCCCAAAATAATGGGTGATTATCAAACGATTAAGTTGGGTTGGTATTTCTTTTCAAATGAAATTCTTGATCGTTTAAGTCTTTTTGGCGGTGCTTCTATGAATACAGCAAAAGATTTGGACCTGTTTTTTATTTTTGAATTTCGGCGATTATATCCAACTCTATTCGCTGAGGTATTTTATTTAACCAGGAATATCCAGGAAAAAAATCAATATTCTGTATATCCGTTGGATGATCGTCTACGTTTTCGTCTGATTCAATTTGATGGTGGGTTGAGATTTCCTTTGTTAGGTCTAGGAAAACTGGAATTATTTTCTTCTTGGCAACAATATAGAGCATTTATCAAAGAGACTGTGGAGGGTATCCAAGGATTGGAAGCAGGATTGGCCTATGATTATTACAAAGGACTTATTTCTGGTGTCAGATTATCAGTTAATAGTGTCAAACGATTAATAGATAGTAATATTAATCCTTCGAAAGGATTTAAGTTGGATATAGATATTACCTATGAAAAAAATAGGTTTATTGAAGGGTTGGACCTTTCTGATGCAGGAACATTAGTACCGAAATGGGCGAATAATGATCTTTGGCGAATGCAACAATCAAGTTCTTTGTTCTTTGCTATTCCTTCTACTAACCGTATGACAATTAGCCTGGAGTCAATGGCTGGAACAATCAGTAAAGTGGAAGCGGATTCTTTTTTTCATTTTTTTGCTGGTGGACTAAATGGTTTGAAAGGGTATCCTTTTTACAGTATTGAAGGCAAGTCTATGGCTATTGCAACAGGAACGCTACGAGCACCAATTTTCCGCGAAAAACATATACCATTGGGCTGGTTTATTATGCAAAACAGCACGCTAGGTTTCATCGGACAAATTGGAGATGCCTGGATCCAGAGTATTGATGAACCAAATTGGTTGCGTTCAGTGGGAATTCAATGGCGAATTAATGGGTTTTCTTTTTATAATTTCCCGACTGCTATTGGATTAGAATTACACAGAGGATTGGATACATTCCAGCGACAAATAAATAATAAAAGTGTAACTTATGGTCAGGAACAACGGTTTTACCTGACTATCTTATTTGGATTTTGATAACATGAGGTATCTATTAATTATTTTTGCAGTGACCAGGTACTTAGGTGCTAATGATTTGTACAACTTTGAAAGCCGATTTCAACCAGTGATCCCAACAACTTTCTTTTTCCTCAATCAAGACTCGTTGCTTACTGCACCAGAAATGGTTGAGGGAGAGGATTCTCTAGTTGTATATCCTGCGCGGCCAATGCTTTACTCCTTAATTTTTCCCGGTGCCGGTCAATGGTACAACAAATCACCGTTATGGAAAATCGGATTATTCGCAGGTATTGAAGCGGCTTCTATTTTCAGTGGATTACAATGGGAAAAAAAAGCTGAGGATATTCGTTTACAATATGAATTATTCGCAGATCAGAACTGGGATTTAGAAACCTGGGTATTTAATACTTTGAATACACCCATAGGGAACTATGCTGACGTACATATAAATGGTACCCACAAGTTAACCTTATCCTTAACAGGCAGTCTGGCTGAGCAATATGGGAACTACATTTCTTCTGATTCATTAGAGAATAATGCTCATTGGGTTTATACGGGCGAAGTAAACGTACTTAGAGATAGAGATTTCTACGAAAATGTTGGGAAATATGATCAATTTGTCGGTGGCTGGACTGATTGTTTTGGCCCTACAAATAACCAACTATGGTTTGAAGTCGAGAAGGATGTGGGCGACAGTACTGAGATAATTATTTCTACTCCAAATAAAGAGGATTATGTTGGTCAAAGGGCTCGTTCAAATGATTACTTAAATATGGCAAAATATGCTGTGAGTGCAGTTATGTTCAACCATGTTATCAGTGCTTTGGAAGCTGTTTGGTCTACGCAAATTAGAAACAGACCGAAAAAAGATCAAAAAGTTCAAACCAATGTGGGATTATTATATGATCAACATGCGAAATACGGTGTTGGGGGGATTGCGGTATCACTACATTGGTAAATAAATATTATCTATATCTGATCTTTATTACCTTAAGTATTTTTTGGGGATGTGCGTCCTTTCAATCACAACAGGAAGAGGATATTGATTTACAATTTGACCGGGCAAAGAAGTTTCTTGATAAGAAGAAGTATTTGCGTGCACAAGAGGAATTTAATAATCTGGTGATTAGAGGTACTCATACTGACCTTGGAGATGATGCGCAATTCTACCTAGCGGAATCATATTATTTGAATAAAGAATATTTTTTGGCGATTGCTGAATATGACCGACTCATTAGGCGTATGGGATTTAGTCCCTATGTAGAAAAGGCGCGCTGGCGGGTGTGTCAAAGTTATGTGAAGGAGTCTCCCAAATACTATAAAGATCAGACCAATACAGAAAAAGCATTAAATAAACTACAGGAGCTTCTTGATGATTATTCGAATTCAGCATACAGAGAAGAAGCGAAGGGACTGATTGATGAATTGCGCAATAAAATGGCCAGGAAGGTATATGCAACCGGTGTTCTTTACATAAAAATGGAGGAGTACCAATCGGCAATTATGACTTTTGAAGGTTTAATCGATAATTACTATGATACAGATATAATGGAAAAAGGTCATGTTGGTATCATACGTTGCTATAGTAAAATGAAGAAAAAGAAAGAAGCAGAACAATACTTCTCAGAATACAAGAGTCAAATAATTTCGACTGATCTACGACAGGATGCATTAAGCTATATTCAAAAAATAAAAAACCCCAATTAAATGTCTAGGCGAAAAAAGATCTGTTTGTTCGGTGGTACATTCGACCCAACGCATATTGGGCATCTGCTCGTTGCACAGACAATTTTTGAAGCTGAAAATTTTACTAAAATTGTTTTTGTTCCTACATTTAAAACTCCGCGAAAAAATAATATTACCGATATAAAAGATCGTCTCGCCATGTTAAGAATGGGGGTTACCAGTAATCCAAATTTTGAGATTAGTGATCTTGAAATTCAGCGAGGCGGTACCAGTTATACAATAGATACAATCAGGGAGTATAAAAGTGATCAAGATTATGATTCTAGGGAATTGTACTATTTGATAGGTAGCGACTCCCTGCAGACTTTTCATGCCTGGAAAGAGCCAAGGGTAATACTTGACGAATGTCAAGTTATTGTTGCCCTAAGGCCAGGGTTTCGTCCAAGTGATATATCAAATTGGATATTACGTAAGGTACGATTTGCCAGTATCCCACGATTTGAAATATCTTCCTCAACGATCCGGTCGCGCTGGCAGAAAAATAAAACAATTCGCTACATGGTAACTCAATCGGTATGGGAATATATAAATGATCACGGTATTTATAAGTGATATGTAAATATTTTTTAGTGCTTTTGTGAGTATAGGATTCATCTATTTGATTATCGGCAGCGTAATGTTGTTCTACGGCGCCGAATGGATTGTAAGGGGTGGTAGTCAATTAGCAAAATATTTTGGTCTATCAGCCATCGTGATTGGTTTAACTGTAGTTGCATTTGGCACGTCGTTACCCGAGTTGGTTGTTAGTCTTGCGGCGGCACTTGAAGGATCATCTACTATAGCAGTTGGTAATGTTATTGGATCTAATATTGCCAATGTTGGGCTGGTCCTGGGATTAAGTTCGCTTGTCTTTCCCCTTACCATGAAATTTTCCCAGGTAAAAATCGATCTGGGTATTTACATGATTGTATGTTTGCTTTTTACCTACTTTTGCATGGATGGTCAGATAATCCGCATGGAGGGACTGATTCTATTCGCTTGTATAATAGCATATACCTGGTTTTCGATTACATATCCTGCAAAGAACAAAAATCCTGAAATTGGTCAAATAAACACAAACGTAGCTTTATCAAAATCATTATTACTAATTATATTAGGAATCCTGTTACTTTCTCTTGGTGCAAGTATATTCATTACTGGTGCGATCGATATTGCACGTTATTTTGGTATAAGCGAAATAGTTATTGGTATGACTATTGTTGCCCTAGGTACTTCCTTACCTGAGCTTGCAACTTCGGTCATTGCTTCATTTCGAAAGGAAAGTGCTATATCAATCGGTAATATCATTGGTTCCAATTTATTTAACTTGCTATCAGTAATTGGACTTGTTTCAACGATAAGTCCGCTAGAATCTCCTGTAGAAATCATACACTTTGAAATTCCCTATATGGTCGTTTATGGATTGATTTTGATCCCCATTGGTCTTATGCCCCAGCCTATTCATCGAGGAACGGCGCTTTTGCTATTACTAGGTTATGGTGTGTTTATTTTCCAGATGTTTTAAATCGTGAATTTTTAATTATGTATTCATGGACAAGCGATAGCACAAATCTTAGATTTAACGCATGATTCAGATGGAAAATGTGACCTATGCCTATGAGAAAGGTTACGGAGTGAAGAATGTCAACTTTATCATAGATGATGCTGAATTCACATTTTTAATTGGTCCAACCGGGTCAGGAAAAACCACAATTATGAGATTAATATATATGGACTTATTGCCGCAAAGTGGGGTGGTTGTTACAGGCAGATTTCGATCCGACAAAATCAAAAAACGAAAAATTCCCTTTTTGCGTCGCAGTATCGGAATGATATTTCAAGACTATCATTTACTGCGTGACCGAAATTTATATGAAAATATTGCGCTACCCCTTTATGTCATAGGTGCAAGGCATAGTGAAATAGCGGATCGTGTGGAAAATATGATTGATCAGGTTGGACTTGTGGGAAAAGAAGATCATGCGCCAGATGAATTATCTGGCGGAGAACAACAACGTGCCTGTATAGCACGTGCATTGGTAAAAGATCCTGAAATCATCCTGGCTGATGAACCCACTGGAAATCTTGACCCAATTACATCTTTCGAACTATTGAAACTATTAGAAGCTGTTAATCATGAAGGAACCGCAGTTTTGATGGCCTCTCATAACTATAACCTGATAAAAGGGCGCGGGCATAGAATTATGGAAATTCAACAAGGTCTTTTGCGGAAAAACTGATGCTCGACCGCGCATTATTTCTTTTCGCCGAAGGTTTTCGAAATCTATTACGACATAAATTAACTGTATTTGCTGCTGTATTTTCAGTTTTTCTAACCATGATTATTATTGGCTCATTATTTATTGTTGGCAAGAATACGAATAAATTGATTTATTATTTACGTTCTAAATATAAAATAGAAGTGTTTTTCGAAGCTGATCTGGCTAAGAAAGAAGCACTAGAAGTAGTAGAGAAAATTGGATCTTTGTCTGGTGTTAGAAATACAACATTTATCGATAAGGAAAGCGCTACCAGAATATTTGAGAAACAGTTTGGCGAAAATATATTGGATTACATACAACGTAATCCCTTGCCGATGAGTTGCGTAATTAATTTGAATAGAACTGGTAATTATGAATTAGATATCATGCCAATTGTTACTCGCATTGAGAGCTTTCCAGGCATTGATAATATAGACCATCAAGGAAAACTCATTCGGCGCATTGAAGCTTTTCATAGTCAATTTACTAAAATATTCTCAGTGGTATCATTTGGCATAATTCTTATCACAATAAGTATCATATTAAACACAATAAAATTAACGATCTATGCTAAGAAAGATCTAGTTCAGGATTTACATATAATAGGTGCAACTAATACATTTGTCAAAGTACCATTTTTAATCGAAGGAATTCTACAAGGTTTTATTGGATCATTGATTGCATTTCTGGTACTAGCAGTATTTTTACAGATAGGTAATAATTTCTTGACCCAATTTAGTGCAATGACGATACGTATGGACCCTGCTGCCTTATCATGGATGTTGTTTATAGGAATATCAATAAGTTTTATTGGTAGCTTACTAGCCGTGACCCGCTTCCTGCCATAATTTTTGAAGTGCGGTTGCTTTGTTGAAATATTCACAGATAATTATCTAATTTTCTCTGATATAATTAAATAAAAAATGATGCAGTTGAATGATAGAGAAAACTTGATTCTTAAAACAACCATTGAGGATTTCATATCCTCTGGTGTACCAATCAGCTCTCAAAAATTGTACCAACGCTATTTTCATTCGATTAGTCCAGCTACAATTCGAAATACACTGGCAGCTTTGGAGAAAAAAGGTTTATTGAAACATATGCATACTTCTTCGGGAAGATTACCTACTGATAGTGGCTACAGGTACTATGTGGATACACTTATCCAGGATAATACTAGTATGATTGATGAATATGATAATGTTTCAAATAAATTATCTGCAGTGGCAGATAATCTCGAAGATTTACTGCAGGCAACTGCATTAATGCTTGGTAAGATCAGTCGCCTTTTTGGCGTAGTGATGGTTTCCCATCAACAAAGAAGTATTTTAACCGATATTGAGTTGGTACAAATGGCATCGGATCGTATCATGGTAGTATTGGCCTTAAAGTCTGGTTTCATACGTTCCATTGTGCTAAATCTTGATCTTGCTATAAAAGACTCGGTCCTTGAAATCATTAATCAAGCACTGAAAGATAGATTGCTGGGACTGTCTTTAGATGAAATTCAAAATACAATACTGGATCGGATGAAGGAAACAGATGTATATGATCATGAGATAGTACAGGTGTTGATTCAAAATTCCGAAAAACATTTGTTATTTCTGGTGAAAAATTGATTTATACGTCATCATTTTCACAATTATTAGATTATCCCGAATTTCATGAAATTGAGAAATTGCAAACCTTGATGGCCTTGTTCAATGAAGAATCCCTTGAGGGATATTTTGACAAATATTTGATAGCTGATAGTGAAAATATTCTGATCGGAAAGGAAATGGGTGATTCAAATTTTACTGATTGTTCAATAGTAACCAATCCATTTGGTAATGCAAATATTCGCGGTCAAATGGCAATATTGGGACCGACACGACTTCCGTACGAACAAATAAAAACAATATTAACAAATTTCACACAAATTATAGTCAATGTCTCCTAAAGAAAATAAAAAGAAGAAGAAAATACGTGAGAAAGAAAATCCACCTGTAAAAAAAGGTGTTAAACCTGCTGCAAAGATTAATAAGGATAAACTCGTTATCGAAGAATTAACCAAGCAACTTACGAATGTGGAGGATAAGCAACTGCGTTTGAAAGCAGAATTTGAAAATTTTCGAAAAAGGAAAGAAAAAGAGATCATAGATCTAATTCGGTATGAAGGTAAGGATGTTATTAAGGCTATGATCAGCGTTGTAGATGATCTGGAAAGACTTTACGCTGCTGTAGAGAATGATGATGACCTTGATCAAAGTTTAAAAGAAGGTATGGCACTTATTCAATCCAAGGTTAAAAAAATATTTTCGGAACAGGATATTGCATCTTTTGGTGAAGCTGGTGATTTACTTGATTCGGAATTACATGATGCATTAATGGTACGGCAGGAAGAAGAAAAAAATGATAATGAGATTGTTGAAGTCTTTGAAAAAGGATATAAGTACAGGGGACGTGTTATCCGTCACGCCAAAGTAGTGGTAAATAAAACATGAGAGATTTTTATGAAATTCTAGGTGTGAATCGTGATGCTTCCAGCGTTGAACTAAAGCGGGCTTACCGTAAAATTGCACTGAAGTATCATCCTGATAAAAATCCGGGTGATAAGGAAGCAGAAAAAATATTCAAGGAAGCCGCTGAAGCGTATGGTATATTGAGTGATAGTAATAAACGGACGCAATATGATCAGTTTGGTCATGCTGGTGTTGGCATAGGACAGCAAGGTGGCGGGTTTGGCGGTGGTGTACATATGTCCATGGATGATATTTTCAGCCAATTTGGGGATATTTTTGGTGGCGATGATATATTCAACAGTTTTTTTGGAGGTGGTAGACAGAGAGGCGGTCGACAGGGTGGAAAGGATATACGTATACGGATACAATTAATCCTGGAAGACATTGCTAGCGGTGTGGAAAAAACCATTAAAATTAAGCGATCCGTAGTAGCCCCGGGTACGAAATTTACTAATTGTCCTACTTGTCACGGGCATGGCCAAGTTTCGCAGATATCAAACACAATACTGGGTCAAATGCGTTCTTCATCAACGTGTCCTCACTGTCATGGATCTGGAAAGATAGTAGGTAATCGACCAAGTGGTGCTGGCCCTGATGGAATGGTCAAGAAAGAAGAAACAATTAAAATTAAGATACCTGCTGGCGTTGAAGAAGGGAATTACATGACAGTTGATGGTAAGGGTAATGAAGATAGTAATGGTGTGGCCGGTGACCTCAACGTATTATTTGAAGAA
>JBJKZU010000035.1:0-9166 GCA_045569095.1 Fidelibacterota bacterium | reverse complement strand
GGATATCCCAATCTTGAAGATGGAGTACCATCTGTTTTATTCAAAACATCATGGTATTTCTTTGCCATATCAAATTTGAGAGAATTCGTTGAATCAAATGGATTTTCAGCTAATGATTCAATCCACATAACGGCAGGATCTATAATGCCAGTATCAATTGTTCTTTGACCACGTATCGGATTATCCATAAGGTAAAATGCGCTTTCTTCCATCATAAGCCTTAGTATAGAACCTGTGGATTCACGCTGGTAATATGTTTCTTCATTAAAGGTTAGATCTAGACTAAAGATATCTAATTGATCACTTAACCCATATCGATCCCCAAAAAACAAAACTTGTGTTATTGCAGCACCACTAATTGAATCTGCAGATTCCAACCCCCAAAAATCTCTTGTTACAAGTGTATAGATACGATGTGCGCCCCAAGATATATTTTCATCAATAAATGTGGTGTCATTGACATCATTACTTACTAATAATTCTGTAATACCTGTAGTATCATCATTAGAACTGCCATATAGTACATATTGAGCGAAATCCTTCTCTCTATTACGGTTCCAAATCATATGAAAGGATTGATTCTCGTGTTTAATATACAAAAATTTTGAAGGTATCGGGGGCGCATCTAAAACTTTTGTCAGCTGGCCGGCAGCAGTGAAGCCAAACGTATCCACTACCGTAACCCAATACCAACGGGGCTTCGAAGGATTATATTCATTAATATTTACTAAAGGAGTATCTATCATTGTTACTTCTACAATATCAATTGTATCACCTCCAATAGAATCGACAGCTGAAAGTAAATAATGGCTGAAATCACTTATATGTGATTGTTGCCAGTTTATTTGCATTAATACTGAATCATATTCTATTGTAGTTATTTCCACCAATGGCGGATAACCGCGGGACTGATCAAAATATACTACTACTGTATCACTACTGGCAGTATTACCGATTGTATCAAATGCAGTAACAAAAATCCGGTGTTCATTGGTATCTGCAAACTGTGTCGTATTCAAAATAAAATCATAATATCCAGCGGTAACCTGTTTTTGTACTAAAAAGGAATCGAGATGCAAAATAACTGAATCAATGCCGCCATCATCAATGGCCAAACCGGCCACTGGATGCAATTTGGTTAATGTGTCATTATTTTCAGGATAGGTAAGCCAAAGGAATGGCGGTATCGAATCCAGCAATTTGGGTGGTTCATAAATTGTTGTGTCAATAACATAGCCCGATATCCAGCGATCAGGTATAAAAGGAATCCTATCAAATATCTTCGGAAGTCTCGGTATTGATGGAATGAATGGAATTGATGGAATTGATGGCAGTCGCACGGCACATCCGGGTATTAGCATTAATAACAGGAGTAAAAGAAGAATACGATTTTTCATGTCATCTGTTCAAGTACACTATTTTAAGCTACTATTGATTGCTGGAAGTATGGTTAAAAAGGGATAGAAGGTAGTAAAATCTGTTGGGGAAACAGTCCTTAAGTGCTGGTACGAATTCATAGTTGGTATGTAGAACCCATATAGAATACAGGAAAAATAACTAAATAAGAAAGAAGAAAATTAATTGTTTGGATGTGATACAAGATAAAATCAATTTCTATCAATAACATTATCTGCTAGTAACTGAGATAAATCCAGAATAAAATTAGCACAATAACAAGAATGAAGAAAAATTTCGTGATCAATAGTATTGAATTTGGCGGTGCTGGTCTGCCAATAATAGCTGGGCCATGTGTAATTGAGAGCCAGGACCATGTATTGTATATGGCAGAAAAGATAAAGAAAAGCACGACCGCTATAGGCTTGCCGATGGTCTTTAAATCCTCTTTTGAAAAAGGTAATCGTTCATCTCATACTTCTTACAGGGGGCCAGGTCTTGACGAAGGTCTACGGATGCTTGAAGAGGTAAAAAAATCATTTGATGTTCCTCTAACGACTGATATTCATGATGCAACACAAGCAAAACCTGTAGCCGATATAATTGATATTATCCAAATTCCTGCCTTTCTATGCAGGCAGGGTGAAATTCTTGAAGCAGCAGTGGCCACTGGTAAAACAGTAAACGTAAAAAAGGGGCAATTTATGGCACCCTGGGATATGAAAAATATTATCGAAAGAGTTAAACATGCACATGGCGAACAATTATTGTTAACAGAAAGGGGCACTTCATTTGGTTACAATAACTTAGTATCTGATATGCGTTCAATTCCCATTATGCAAGATCTGGGGGTACCTGTTGTTTTTGATGCCACCCATAGTGCACAACAACCAGGGGGTTTAGGGAAAATAACCGGTGGTACCCGAGAATTAATTCCAACACTGGCTAAAGCGGCGGTAGCTGCTGGCTGTGACGCCGTGTTTATGGAAGTACATGATGACCCCGAAAACGCCCTTTCCGATTCAACAACACAATGGCCACTAAATAGGCTTGATTCATTATTGGGAAGCATAATTAAAATTTTACAGACAAGAGATAAATAGATAACGTATTAAATGAGATCAATTGGCTACATAATAGTCCTTTTTTTAATTGCAGCAACATATGCAAGTGAATGGACTAATTCTGCGACCATAGCATTTGCTAATAAAGCAGGCAATACTAATATAAGTTCATTTTCAGGAAACTTAGCTAGCAGTAATAAGGGAGATTTTAGACTTGTTGGTAAATTATTAACAGATTCAGAATTCAGTTTTTCGGCGAACCATTCTCAAAGCATGCAAAATGATACCAGTTTGATCGAACATAAAGGCGCAATTATTTTAGTCTTTGATTATCATGCCAATCAAAAATTTTCACCATTTATTTTTACTGGGTGGAGCTACGATTCTCTTGCTGGGGTTGATAGTAGAATGAATTTAGGTGTTGGAGGAAAATACAGATTTACAGATTTTTCTTCAATTAGCGCTGCATTATTAATAGAAAAACAGACTTACACTGGAGAAACTACAGAATTATTAAATCGAATTTCAATTAGGCCAAAATATAAAAGGTTATATGATAATGGTAGTAGTATTAATTGGATAATATTTCATCAGCCATCAATTAGTGATTGGAATGATTATCTAATAAAATCAGAATTAAGTACTTCACTCCAAACAAGTGTTCAGTGGCTTGCATTTACTTGCACTGCAGTATACGATTATAATTCAAAACCTCCTGCTAATGTAAAACATGCTGATCTCGATTTAACTATTGGAATAACAATTTCCTTTTAATTTTTATATTAGCATTACAATTTCCTATTCGAATTTGAGGAGGTTGTTATGTTCTATATTCTTAGACAAATTTTATTAATTTATTTAGTCATTTTTCCTATATGTAAAGCGCAATTAATGCGAACAGATTCTACCCCTGGTTTGGGTAATTATGTAATCCCATTTTACGCAGCAAATACTTACCGTTTAGATATTCAACCTCCAGATGAATATTTAGGATTTAAGCTTGGCTCAAGACCTGTACACCATGCAGAAGTCTTAGATTACTATAATTACTTAGATGAACTATTGGATAATGTTAACCTAACTAAATATGCAAATACATATGAAGGAAAACCGCTTGTTTATCTCATGATCTCAAGCAAAAAAAATATGGTTAACTTGCAATCCATTAAAAATTCCATATCTACTTTAGCAGATCCAAGATTAATAAAAACTGTTCCCGCTGCTAAAAAAATTATTGTTAACACACCAGCTATTGCGTGGATGACTTATGGTATTCATGGTGATGAGATATCCAGCACTGATGCTGCAGTACAATTGGCCTATCAACTAGCAGCAGGATCGGATCCAACTACCAAAAAAATTCTTGAAGAACTGGTTGTAAGTATTGATCCTATGGAAAATCCGGATGGCCGTGAACGCTATCTCCAGCAATTGAAACAATGGCGTGGTGCAGTAGTTAATTCCGATGCCAGTAGCTTGGATCATTCTGGATTCTGGCCGTATGGTCGTGGTAATCATTATTTATTTGATCTTAATCGTGATTGGTTTTCCACCGTTCATCCAGAAACAAGGGGGAAAGTGTCTGCAATTTTAGAATGGAAACCACAATTCTTATTAGATTCTCATGAAATGGGTGCTATGGACACATATTTGTTTAATCCACCAAGAGCACCATTTAACCCTTTCCTTCCCAAAACCATATATAAGTGGTGGGATACTATTGCTAAAGACCAGGCAGCAGCTTTTGATGAATATGGTTGGAGTTATTATACCAGAGACTGGAATGAAGAATTTTACCCTGGGTATGGAAGTTCGTGGGGCATTTACATTGGATTAGTCGGTATTTTATATGAGCAATCTGGTGCAGACGGATCCATTGTAAAAAAAGAAGACGGTACGATTACCACGTATAGAGAAACTGTGCACCATCAGTTTATTAGCTCCATGGCAAACTTGACAACCATAGCAAATCACAGAGAAGAATTATTACAGGATTATTATGATAGTCGCAAAAAAGCTGTTTCAGCAAAAAATACTGGAAAAGCATTCGTATTTGCATCTGAATCAAACACCAGTCGGTTGGATGCCCTTGCGGAAACATTAAAGCGACAAACCATCGAAATTTATAAAAATAAAAAAGAATTAAAACTGCCAAAAGCTACCACCAGCGCAGGCGATCAGGTGACACGGCAAAATATACCTGCGGGATCATTGATCGTACCAATGAACCAACCGTTGAATCTATTAATAAATAACATTCTATCATTTGATATTCGATTAGACACGAAAAGTATGGAGAAAGAACGTCAGAAGATCATGAAAAACCAAGGGTCAACACTTTATGATGTCACAGCCTGGTCTCTTTCACATGCATATGGAACCGATAGCTATTACACTGAAGTAATGCCAAAAATTCCAATGATACCTTATAAATCCGAAAGGAAGGAAGGAAAATTAATTGGTAAAAATCCAAAATATGGATGGGCAATCAAAAGTAATGATGATCAGTTTTATCATATTCTTGCAAGATTATTAGAGAATGGTATAAAAGTATGGTGTGCAGAAGAAATGTTCAACGTAGAAAATGAATTTTTTCCGAGAGGTAGTATCATTATTCGTAATAACGCTAATCAAGGGCTCAACAAAGGGTTATTGAAAAAACTGGCTTTTGATTATGAGTTGGATATTTTTGCTGTTAATACAGCATTGGTGTCTAGTGGCCCTGATTTGGGTAGTAGTGATTTTACAATGTTAATCAATCCGCGTATAGCAATCGCAACCGGGCAACCAATTAGCACGTATAGTTTTGGTACCACGTGGCATTTACTGGATTCCAGAATGAATAGTCGTACATCACTTATTAATGTATTAGACCTTGATTGGCAAGATCTTAGTAAATACAATGTTCTTATTCTTCCCAGCGGCAATAACCTGAAACGCATACTGGATGACAGTGGAATTAGTAAAATAAAAGATTGGGTAAAAGATGGTGGTACATTAATCAGCTACAGTAATAATGCTGCGTTTCTAGCTGATTCATCTGTAAACATTAGTTCCGTAAGACTGCGTCGTCAAATATTAGATAAACTAGATTCCTATGATAATGACCTGATCATTGCGAAACAAGCGGAAAATGTTACTATAGATAGCGTAGCCTTATGGAATGGAGAATATTTAGAGGAGAATCCGAGCAAAGAAGATCACAAGAAAACACCGGAAAACATTAAAGAAACAGATCGGATGGGAAGAAAATTTCGCCCGCAGGGTGCAATTCTAAAAGTAAACATGGATCCTGAACATTGGCTTTCATTTGGTTGTGGTAATTATGTATCAGTACTTTATAATACTGGCAATGTATTTATGGCAAAAAATCCTGTAAAAGTTGCTGGCAGGCTAGCTGAGGAATCAAATCTACGTTTGGGAGGATTATTATGGCCGGAAGCCAAATCACGAATCGCAGAGTCTGCCTGGGTGACGCAGGAGTCTTATGGAAAAGGGCAAATAATTATTTTCGCAACTGAACCTCATTTCAGGGGTTATTTTAGGGCCAGTGAGAGAGTGTTGTTAAATGCTATCTATTTAGGGCCTGGAATGGGTACCACCCATTCTGTCAGCTGGTAAATTAAAACTAGAATTAATCCAATATTTAAGATCTGACAAAGCATTAAAAACCTTCACTTCATTTTTTTCCAACCGCTCAACGTGTGTATGGCCCCAGGATAATAAAGCGCAGTGGGCACCAATTGCATTTGCAACTTCCAGATCATGTTCTGTGTCTCCAATAAATAAAGTGTGTTTTGGATCAATTCCCAATTTGTTTATCCACTCTTTACCTGTAGCAATTTTTCCGTATGCATAATGATTATCCTGCCCTAATACAGCTATGAAAAAATGGCCAATACTATGGTGCCCAACTAATTTATCTAAGATATCTTGGCTACTGGCCGATAGAATTGAATGTGAAACACCATTTTTGTTTAATCCAGCGATTAAATTAATTATACCATCATGTAACTGTGGTTCAAAAGCTCGGGCGTTGTATTGATTGATAAACTCTGTCCCCAATACAGAGAATGATTCCCTTTCAAAGTCGAATCCTATACGTCGATAATATTCTATTACTGGAAACGTGAATAATTGCAAGTATTGATCTTCTGTTAATTCATCCATATTCCGTTTGACTAATACACTATTCATTGCGGCAATTGTCAGCCAACGATCGTCAAGCATTGTACCATTCCAATCCCAAATGATATGTTTTAATACTTTCATTAAATTCCAAACATGGGGTATAAAAAAATAAAAAGCGATAACTTTAAACAATGGATTTTCAACGTTTTATTACACAACTAAAAATCGCAAATACCAATGATCTCCCGGGTGAAGAGTCACACCAAAAAATGCGAGTAATTTATGACCAGTCTATAGAATTACCTTTTTCACAAAATAATTCTACACCAGCAGCTGTACTAATATTATTATACCTAGCAGATAATGAAATATATTTCTTCTTAACAAAACGAACCAATGTGCTGGAACATCATAAAGGGCAAATATCTTTACCTGGTGGTACGCAAGAAGGGAATGAAAAATTAATAGATACCGCTCTGAGGGAAACACAGGAAGAAATCGGTATAAATAGAACTTCCATATCGATTATCGGTACAATTACTCCCCTATTCGTTCCAGTTACAGGATTTATGATATACCCATTTATTGGATATTCTATTAATAAGCTAGATCCCAAACCGGACCCGGTAGAAGTTGAAACAATTTTCTCAGTTAATATATTTGATCTTCTTAATAAAGATAATCGAACTGCCGAGCAGCGGAATATCCGCGGATATAATGTAAAGGTCCCGTATTTCAAACTCAATGACTATCAAGTTTGGGGGGCTACAGCCATGATCCTTTCCGAGTTCAAAGATCTTATAAAATCCATAAAAGAGATATAAAATGAACCGAATTGGTATTGATCTTGGTGGCACAAAAATTGAAGCAATATTATTGTCTTCGACAAATAAAGTAATAGAGCGCACGCGAATACCTACAAACCAACAGGATGGTTACGAAGCTATCATTGAAAGGATAATCAATTTAACGAAAAAAGTTAGATCTAAATCAAAGCAAGAATGCATTATTGGTATTTGTACTCCGGGTGCTTTGGATATGGAAACAGGGGTCTTAAAAAATAGTAATACTGTTTGCTTAATTGGTAAGCCAATAAAAACTGACCTTGAAAACGAATTGAATTGTTCAGTAATGCTTGATAATGATGCAAACTGTTTTGCCATGGCAGAGGCATTATTGGGAGCAGGAAAAAACTATTCGATTGTGTTTGGTGTAATAATTGGGACTGGGGTCGGTGGAGGGTTAATATTAAATCGCCGTATACACCATGGGCGGTTATTTATTGCTGGAGAATGGGGGCATCAAATACTATATCCTAATGGCCGAAAGTGTTATTGCGGGAAAATGGGCTGTGTGGAAACCTATTTAAGCGGTCCTTCATTGGAGAAATATTGGGTCGAACTAGGCGGGAAACCGCTTTCTCTTGAAAAAATAATCGGATCATATGAACATAACCCGAATGTGGAATATTTAAAATGGAGAAAAGAGTATTTAGCTAATTTTGGCATGGCACTATCCAATGTGATCAATATTATTGACCCTGATGTAGTAATCCTAGGTGGCGGTTTATCCAATATATCTTTTCTTTATGATGAAGGAATTGCCTCCGTAAGGGATAACATATTTAGTATAAAGAACGACACGCCAATTCTATCAAATAAACTAGGTGATTCTGCTGGTGTATTTGGTGCTGCTTTATTGGGGCAAAATTAATGGAGTTCGGAAAATGGTTAAACTCCCTTACTTGGCTTGACCATGTTATTATACTTTTAATTTTTATTGTTGCCAGTTATCTAGCTCAATTATCAATTAAAGGGTTCAAGCATATTATACAATCTGCTAAAAAAAAGAATCCTTATGCAGTTCAATTACAATCTACGCCATTTCTATTTTTTGGTTTTGCAATTCCATATACAATACTGCTGTACAAAATATTAGGTAATATTATCACCCAATATTTAAAAACTATTTTTTAGAACGTTTACGCATCTTTTGCATCGTTTTCCATAGCGCTTTTGGCAATCTATCAAGCTCATTAAATTGTCCGGCGCCTTTTAACCATTCACCACCATCAATAGTTACCACTTCTCCATTGATATAACCGGCTTGATCGCTAATTAGATAGGAAGCAAGGTTAGCTAGTTCTATATGCTCACCAAACCGTTTCAATGGTACGCGTTTTTTCATTTTCTTTTCAATATTTAAACCTGGGGGGACTAATCGTTTCCACGCTCCTTCTGTTGGGAATGGACCCGGCGCAATAGCATTGGAACGGATATTGTATTTTGCCCACTCTACTGCCAGAGAACGTGTCATTGCCAGCACTCCTGCTTTTGCAGATGCAGAGGGAATAACATAACCCGATCCTGTCCAGGCATAGGTAGTAACTATATTTAATATATTTCCATTTTTTTGTTTAATCATTTCTTTACCAACTGCAAGTGTACAGTTAAATGTGCCGACAAGTACAATATCTACAACCGCCTTGAAACCCCCTGCTGATAACATTTCTGTTGGAGATATAAAATTGCCAGCTGCATTATTTAATAGTATGTCAATTCGCCCAAATTTATCTA
>JBJKZU010000034.1:0-9227 GCA_045569095.1 Fidelibacterota bacterium | reverse complement strand
AGTATGCCAATGTGGAGTTATAATAAACCTTATCCTTACCCAAATGATGACTGGTATAATTTATTCAAGCCAATAAAACTGAATGAGAAATACAAAAATGTTAAATCAATTTTTGTTTCTGAAGGTGGTAAATCAACTAGATATAATTATGATGATAAAGGAAATTTGAAAACGATAGAAAAAATAAACGGGGAAAGAATAGAGTATACTATTAGTGTAATATATGATGATAACAATCGTATTAAATCAGCACATCTGTCTGGCGATCTAAACGAAAGAAATAAGTTTACTTACAATGATGAAGGCTTGCTTATTAGGAATGATTCTTTCTTATATGATGAAAATCAATATCTAACACATACATTTGAATATGACTCTAAAGGTAGAATTATTAGAATACTTCAATATGCTAAGAAGGTGAGTCCATCAACAGAACCTGCAGATACAGAATTAATTCTTTATTGGACATTTACTTACGATAATCTTAAGAATAAATATATAAGAATGATGGAACAGCGGTTTAATGCGATAAATGATGAATGGCAACAAACGTTCATCTACAGTCATAAAAATTGGGATAACCCTAAAAAGTACCAAACCTTTGAAAATGGCGAACATGTAAAAGATAACAAAACTATTAAATCAATTTATTTATTTAAATATGATAGAGATGGTAACTATTTAGGCTATGACTATAAACTATGGGATAAGGTAGAGAAATCATTGAAATATAATTATGATACGAATGGATTATTAATATCTTCGGAAGAATACGTATGGAATCCATATTGGGGTGGAAAATTAGAGAAAACACATGAATACAAATTTGAGTTCACTTTCTGGTAATATTTATAGAGCGAATTTTACTAATATTCAACTTCACTGGCTTGAAGCTAGTTTTGTTGGATTCCCATTTTAGTATGATTCATAATTGAATCAAGCCTCGCCAAGTAGCGGTGTTTTTGTTTATAGACATTTAAGGATGATGTGCTTTAATATCGCTTTATATAAAACACATCTGGCTTTTAAAAAGGAGTTATGAAGTGGTATTAAAAAAAATCAATTTAAATGAAAAATTATCAAAGTTCTCGCAATATTGGTCACCTCGAATTATTGCAGAAATGAATAACTATCAGTTTAAGCTTGTAAAAATAAAAGGCGAGTTTATTTGGCACGATCATAAAGACACAGATGAAGTCTTTATAGTAATTGAAGGCAATATGAGCATTGAGCTTAGAGAAGGTATAGTAGATTTATCTGAAGGAGAAATGTATGTTGTTCAAAAAGGCGTCACACATAAGACTTATGCTGAAAATGAATGTAAAGTAATGCTTGTTGAGCCAACGGGTGTCATAAATACTGGTGAGGAAGGCGGGGAACTCACCGCTCCCAATGATGTTTGGGTATAAGTCAATCATCTAAAATACCACTAATGATTATTGTGAGCCACCAAACCCACAATAATCCACTTCAAATGGTTCTTGTTTAATTTTCTTTCTATCCAGTTGTTTTATTGAGTATCAATTAAATCTCAATAAAAATTTTATGTTATTAATAACAATGAAAAATCATTCTTGAATTTATCCAGATTCCTTAATTGTATTCTCGACCAGTATAGCAATCGTAATTGAACAAACTCCACCTGATAAAGGCGTCTAGGATTAAGAACCACCTTACATTATCCATTACAATAATTGCCCGCGTATTAAAAAATTATCAAATATTCATAGAATTTTCACTTTACCGCTTGCGCAGTATTTATACCCCGCTTAGTTTTTATCTACCTATAGGATTAAAATTTGATTAAAATAAAGAATTCTAATCCTGGAGGTTGGCAAGTGAATGGCTCCGGGTTGGCGTTCGGGGCCTTTCTTTTTCAGGAACAATTTCATTGTTTTTTATTGATACTGAGTGGTTGCGGCTTATCTGCTGAGTACTTAATATCAATCAACCTTACGTTTTTTGAAAATGGGGGCGACCGGTTTCGACGGGGTATGATAATGGTAAAATCGCATGCAGAGGTCCCGGGATCCTCTTAAATATCCCCGGACTATCAATAAATGCCGATTACGGCTATATGGCTGCAGCTTAATTAGCTCTGCCCGTCCTGGATTGAATTTGTCTATGGTTTAATCTAAGGGCGTCATAAACATGGACTGGTCCCTGCGATTGCTTACAGCAAGGGGATGAGATACTTGGTAAGCTGGTTGACAGACTCAGTGATATCTGGTGGGACTGTCAATAAGACAAAATCAGATAACTAAGCATGTAGACGTTTTATTAGCATCTGTCTCGGACGGGAGTTCGAATCTCCCCGCCTCCACTTCAATTCTTACATACGTTCTGGGGCGCTTACACCCAGGACACCCAATCCATTCCCCAATACTATTTTTACTGCAGTGATAAGGTTAAGGCGAGCTGTGGAAAGATCGTGGTTATCTGTAATGACCCGGCACGAAGCATAGAATTTGTGAAACTCTGCAGAAATATGATGGAGGTAATTCGTGATTCCTTGGGGTTCCATATTTTCCAGCGCTGTGGTCATCACTTCCGGAAATTCGGTAAGTACTTTAATTAAAGATATCTCTGCATCATCTGATAAAAGTGCACAATCAAATTCGCCATTAACAGTCAGATGTTTTTCTGCCCCATTTTTAATGATATTGCAGATCCGGGCATGGGCATACTGAAGGTAATATACAGGATTTTTTTCCGACTGGTCCGCTGCTAGATCAAGATCAAAATTCAAGTGACTGTTCATACTGCGCATAATAAAAAAGTAGCGCACCACATCTGGGCCCACTTGCTTGATCAATTCTTCTAATGTGACAAAGGTGGCTTTGCGCGTTGACATTTTGACTTTTTTTCCGCTTTTGAGTAGTGTAACAAACTGGTGGACCAACACCCTGATCGGTGCAATATCTATACCCAATGCTACCAGGGCCGCTAAAACGTCAGGGTACGTGTCCGCATGATCCGCACCAAAAACGTCAATGATCAGGTCAAAATTTCGATTTAGTTTATCACGATGGTAAGCTGTATCCGGTAGCCTATAAGTTGGTTCGCCACTACTTTTATAATACACTCGATCCCTTTCTAGCCCCAAAGCAGTTGCCTTAAACCATGTTGCGTTCTCCGATTCATATATAAGATTTTTATTGCGCAGATCTTTAACCAGTGCATCAATAGCACCAGTATTGTAATAAGTTTGTTCATTGGAAAGAACATCATGGTTAATTCCTATAATTTCAAGAGTATTTTTAATATCTGCGAATATCGATTCTTCCGCGTAGGTACGAAATATTTTATCTTCTAGTGATAACCCATCCCCATGCCGTTCAAGGATCTCTTTGGCAATGGTTTTTATATAGTCACCTTCATAACCATCTTCTGGAAAGTCACCTTCTTGGCCCACTTGATCAAAATACCGAGCTGCAACTGATTTGCCCAGTATACGCATTTGTCGACCTGCATCATTATAATAATATTCCCGCGTTACATCGTAGTTATGCCATTCTAGAATATTGGCGATTGTATCCCCCAGCACTGCTTGCCGTCCATGGCCTACAGTGAGTGGTCCAGTTGGATTAGCGCTGACGAATTCTACATTAGCGTTCTTTCCTTTTCCAGTCTCTGTACGACCGTATGTATCCGCCGACACAATGATCTCCGTAACAGTTTTCTGGTAAAATGATTTTGCGACACGAAAATTTAGAAATCCTGGTTGTGTAACTGAATTATCAGAAATGATTTTTTTATCAATTATCAATTCTGATTGGATAATTTCTGCAATTTCTAGGGGATTTTTCCGCAGTGTTTTGGAAAGTGCCATTGCAATATTCGATGAAAAATCACCAAAGTCAGGATTTGCTGATTTTTCAACCAGCACATTTTCCTTGATTTCTAACTTGGCCAAACCAGCATGAATTACTTCACTAATATATTGTTTGATTTCAATCATTGTATTCGGTTAGTTGTGCGTCGGCCCACAGCCTTTCCAACCGATAATATTCCCGCTCACTCGATTTAAAAATATGTACCACAACATCCACGTAATCCAGTAGGACCCAATTTAGTTGTTCATAACCTTCGATACGCCATGCTTTACTAACTGTTCCTTTGCGAATAGCATCCGCTATGGCTTTTACCTGAACATCCGTGGCCGCAGAGCAAATGACAAAATGGTCCGTTATGTTTGTTAGTTCGCTAACATGGATTACTAGTATATTTTCAGCTTTTTTATCTAGCGCGAGATTGGCGATCGATTCAGCTAGCTTTCCTGAACCAGAGGAATTTAATTTAATTGACGACAGTGGCTTTGATCAGTTATCTATATACGTTTGTATAGATTTTATCGAATTAAAATCCTTACCAAGAATTAACGTCAAGTCTACGCTAAGGCTTTCATCCGGCTGGTGAATCACGCGCGGGTCTTTCGCAGGATCAAGGCCCAGCGTTTTGGCAACGTAATTTAGATCTTCCAGGTTTTCATTTCTTAAAATTAACATGGTTTGTGTGTAGTTGAAATTATCAGCGTTTTCCGAACGGACAACGTCCACATTATTATTACGCAATAAATCTGACACCTTTGAAGCCAGGCCTGCAATTCCACAGCCATTCAGGATCTCAACCTCGATATCCATAACTGGTTTTTGTTCATAGATTTCAACGGCCAGTCTTGGCTGTTCGGGCAGGGCAGGGAAGGTGACCTCTATGGGCACACCACGATGTGTTTGCCGTGTGGTAAAAGAGAAAATAAATGCTACTAGTAGCAATGATAAAACAACAATAGCTGAATTTATTAATGATCCCTGTAAATCTTTGTGACCACCGCGTTTTGATTTTTTCTTTTTATTAAATAATAGGGAATTTTTCCTTGGCATATACAGTGGTAATTTAATTTAGAGTTAAGCCTACTGACATTATGGATAGGAATTAATCAGGGGTTCCGTTCCATATAGTAATTATTGTAAAACGGATGATATTCCAATCTATGACGTTTATAGTAAGGACGATTACTCATATTGAATTCAATAAGTGTATTTTCCGATGGCCGATATTGCAGGTTCGCATCATATAAAAATTGGGTTTTATTCAGGCCATAATTACCTGGCCCCATTATCCCCGTTGGCTGAATGAGACTGAAACTTGTACCCAATTGAAGATTGGGATTCAATTCATAGGTCATCATATTGTTATAGGCAGCTACATTCATCGCCTGGCCGCCAATAGACATTGTAGACATGGAAAAATTATGTCGCATATTGAAGCGGCTGGGGTCTAGTAAAGGAACGGTTGTTGAGATTTTATTACCAGTAATCATTGCCCCCGCATTTTGATCCGGTAGCTGGGATTTAAGCTGGCCCCATAGTCCCCCGTTTAGAATAAGAAAAATAATGATGCAGTTATAGTTATATAGAGTTCTCATATTAATGATAAATTTGTTAATTGCTCTTTATTATAGATACTCGAAATTTCGGTTGAATCAGTAATAACTTGCAATGTTGCAATTTGTTTAGTTGCGGTGCTGCATTTCATGATTGGGAGATTAACTTTCGTAAGGTTCGATGATGCCCCCACCCAGGCAAACTTCACCATCGTATAAAACCACGGACTGACCAGGTGCCGCCGCAAAAACTGGTTCATCAAAATAAATTACAGCTGAGCTATCATTCACTGGTTCAATATTGCAGGTCTTATCTTTTTGTCGGTAACGTATTTTTGCCGCCAGTTGTTTTCCCTCATCAGGTGCCGTTCCAGAGATCCAATGCAATTGGTTTGCGGTAATGATATTACTATACAATAGAGGATGATTATTTCCCTGACATACTTTAAGAATATTTTTATCCATAATTTTTTCGATCACGTACCATGGTGAATTAGATTTACCATGGCCTCCGCCAATCCCTAAACCTTTTCTTTGACCTATAGTGTAATACATGAGGCCGTCATGGGTTCCGACTTTTTCCCCCTTATTTGAAATGATGTCCCCTGGTTGTTCTGGTAGATACTGCTCGAGGAACTGCCGAAAATTCCGTTCACCGACGAAACAAATACCGGTACTATCCTTTTTTTCCGCTGTTGGCAGTCCAGCTTTTTTGGCGAGTTGCCGCACCTCTTGTTTTTGTATTTTCCCGATTGGGAATGTGCTTTTTGACAACGGTTTATTTGAAAGCATATAAAGGAAGTAACTCTGATCTTTATTGCGGTCAGCACCTTTCAAAAGCTGGAACCCTGAAGAGGTCTCTTCAACATTGGCATAGTGACCAGTTGCAATTTTACTCACACCTAGCTGCAGAGCATAATTTAGAAATGCTTTAAATTTTATTTCACGGTTGCATAATACATCCGGATTAGGAGTCCGACCTGCTTTATACTCTGCGAGAAAATATGCAAAAACCTTGTCCCAATATTCGTGTGAAAAATTAACACTATGAAGTTGCAGACCTAGAATCTCGCATACCTGCAATGCGTCATTGTAATCTTCGGCAGATGAACAGATTTCGCCATCATAATCTTCCCAGTTTTTCATGAAAATACATTCAACATCATAACCCTGCTCGTGCAGCAGCAGGGCAGCGACCGAACTGTCAACACCTCCACTCAATCCAACGACTATTTTTTCACTCATCTTGCATTTCTACGGATGGTAGCAATAGCGCGAGTCATAGCCTCTACAACTTGGTTAACTTCTGTACTGGTGTTGTCCCGTCCAGCGCTAATCCGGATAGTCTCCAAATTCTGTTTATCGCTAATGCCCATTGCCTTTAATACTGACGATGGACTAATTGTACCAGCAGAACAAGCCGAACCACTGGAAACAGCAATATTTTCATTGTCTAAATGTATCAATAGAAGATCACTAGCAATTCCAGGAATTGTAAGACTGATTAATCCCGGAAGATGATTATCTTCAAAACCATTATATATTATGTTTGTATGTTGTTTACTAAATTTTGTTTTGAATTGTGTTTCAAGTGCTGTCAAGGTACGGCCCACATCGCTTAAGGATTTGGTTACCAGCTCTGCTGCACAACCTAAACCAGCAATTCCACCCACATTTTCTGTACCTGCTCGAAGACTTTTTTCTTGACTACCACCGTTGATAAGGGGTTTCATTGTAATACCCTTTTTAATATACAGGGCGCCAACACCTTTGGGTCCATAAAACTTGTGTGCAGAAAAACTCATCATATCCACACCTAATTCCTGTACATCAACAGGTAATTTTCCCAATACCTGGACACCGTCAGAGTGGAATAGGGTGTTGTGTTTTTTCGCAATTTTGGCGATATCTTGTAAAGGCTCAACTGTGCCAACTTCGTTATTGGCTAGCATTATGGTTATTAATCCTGTATCATCCCTAACTGCTGAATCAATATCTTCTGGATTTATACAGCCATATTTATTAACTGGGACTATGGTATGCGTTATATCTAGGTATTCCAATTGTCGTAACACAGCAAGAATCGCCGGATGTTCAATTGAGCTAGTGATGACATGTTTGCGATTCCTGTAGATCATGTTCCAAAGGACTAGGTTATTCGCTTCACTTCCACCACCAGTAAAAATGATTTCTTTAGAATCGCAGTTTATGGCAGCGGCAATCTGTTTTCTGGCTGTTTCGACTACGTGTTTTGCTTTTCTACCAGCTGCATGGATACTAGAAGGATTACCATAAATGTCCTGATTTAATTCATTGATCAATGATAATACATCAGGATGAATTGGTGTTGTAGCACTATGGTCAAAATAAAGCATATAATTTGATTAATTGCGGTAAAAATTAAAGAATTATATTACTACAGCGCTGGATTTACTGGTCATTATTGATGGTAGCATAGCGAACGGTATTTTGCAGATTGGAATAAAATGGCGGCTGCCGTTCTTCCAGCAAGTTGATCGTTGCATCTTGGTCATAATCATACCTGACAACATCCCAATTTACGGAATTACCTACAGTAAGAAATGCAACCGCGCCTTTGGGGGTTTCATCAAATGGCAATCCGGTTGCTCCCTGACAGTAAATGGTCAGATCGTCTTCGGTTTCATACCTTGGTGTATGTATGTGACCATGCACAAAAATGAATTTTTTGATCTCTGGGTGTGAGTTTTTAACATGATTACGCCAGTTAATAATTTCCTTCATGGTGGGTGGCTGGTCATCTCGTTGATACCAGGCATGAGTAAATTCTACTAGTACATTACCAATTATTTCCCGATGGGCCACGCGCATTTCCTTGGCGAAATCCACTCCTTCTTGTCCAAGTTGCGCGGCAGTCCATTCTTCGTTAGCAACGATCGCTTGACAAATCGGATCATAAGGGTCCATACCCTCAAGGGACGGTTGTTCTTGTTCCCAGAGTTTTTCAATGAGGTAACGATCATGGTTACCGCGAATAAATATGCAATTATTTAGACCTTTTAAAAGAGCAAGGGTCTCCTTTGGAGCAGGACCTAAAGCAAAACAATCTCCTAGGCAAACCAGTTGATCTACATCTTTTCTTTCCTCTATGATAGAGATACCCTTTTCCAAAGCGTAGAGATTGGAGTGAATATCTGTTAGTATAGCAAACGTTTTAGTACTCATAAGCGCAAAATATACTGCCATGGTCTTCCTTTTAGCAAGATAATATGGTTTTGCTCATAATTTCAAAATCCCTTAAAATGGAGACCTCTATGTCAGGCAAACCTATACTAATAGTTGGTTCCATTGGTTTGGATACTATAGAAACTATTTCTGATCGACGGGAGTCTATTCTAGGCGGTTCGGCGACCTACGCTACCGTGTCTGCTGGTAAATCGGCCGATGTACATTTGGTCGGGATAATTGGCACGGATTTCCCTAGAAAAGGAATAAAAATATTTGAAAAATATTCGCAAGATTTATCCAACTTGGATCAAAAAGAAGGACAAACGTTTAGTTGGGGTGGCCGCTATCCGGATGATTGGGATGATCGCGAAACATTATTCACTGAATTAGGTGTATTTGCCGATTATGAACCGAAACTGACAAAAAATAATAAAAAAACCCCGATTCTTTTTTTGGCTAACATTCATCCCGAATTGCAATATTCTGTATTACAACAGAATTCAAAACGGGAATGCGTAATTATTGACACCATGAATTTGTGGATAGGTACAGAACGGAAAAAATTAAAAGAAGTAGTTAGTTATTGTGATGTATTACTGCTTAATGAATTTGAAGCTGAGCAATTCACTCGTCG
>JBJKZU010000033.1:0-9255 GCA_045569095.1 Fidelibacterota bacterium | reverse complement strand
ATCATTTCTAATGGTGACTCATTACCCCGGACATAAACTAGATGCCTAAGATCATGTTGGTTTTTTGTATCAATTCCACATACCGGTTTCAAGATCAAATGATGTAGGACATTTACATCCAATGCCTGTGATTCAGTTGATAAATCACTAGACCAATTATCTTCCCCCTTATATCTTAATAAATAGGCGTTGCCAACCCGTGTTAAGACACCTAGGCTAATTGTATTTGAAGCGCGATGCTGATCCATCTTATTCAACAGTTTAGCCGCTGATGGTTTTTTTTCAATATCAAACAGTCCCTTTAATTTTTTAATAAACCGATCATCATCAATTGGTTTCCCAAAAACGATGCGATGTGTTGGCAAAACATGCATACCATCATTATATGCATTCACCATTGTAACCATTACCCGGTCACTTCCATTTATTTCAGGATGATCTTGTGCGTATTGATAGGCAGTTTTATAGCGATGATGACCATCTGCTATTATAGCTTTTGTACCTGCCACCACATTCTGAATCGTATTTATATGTCTCTCATCTGTCAAACGCCACAGTCTATAGTGAATCCCGTCAAGCACTGTATCAATAAGCGGAATCTCATTTTTATAGGATCCCAGAATGGAATCTACTGTTCGTGTTTGATCACGATAACTCATGAATATCTGACCGGTATTCGCTTTAGTCGCTTTCATCAAATTGTAGCGATCATTGATATGTTTAGATATAGTTTGTTCATGGGGTAACACCTCTCCACCCAATTTTGTTATTTTCAATTTGGTGATAAATCCTGTACGCTCAATTTGTAGATCATCCTGGTAAAAGGATTGGCACAATAAATAAACAGAAGGATCCGTATCCTGTATTAATATTTCATTCTTTTTCCAATCAGAAAATGTTTTTGCTGCTTTTGAATACCGTTCCTTTCCTGCAGAACGGTTTAATATTATTCTAACATAATTGTAGGGAGATCGATCATATAATTCAGCTTGATCAGCGTCGTTAATTACATCATATGGAGGTGCGATTACCTGACTAATGTCCCTGACAATATTTGTATTGAACCGCCAGCCCTTAAATGGATATATATTTGGCAAAAATTAATTAAAGTTGAAACAAATCATTATGGACCAACTCTTGTGCCTGATCTAGATCTTCTACAAAATCAATTTCAATACAGGGCAAGTCACTAACATCTTCATAATAAACATCAAAATTATCCAACAATGGTTGTATTGCTGCCTCGAAATAATCTGATTTACCCCCAGCATCAATTAATCTTGAAAGGGATGCTGAAAATGCAATGCAAAACGATTTAGATAGCCTTGCAACACCAATAAATTCTCCCAGTGAGTTTTCCTGAATCAATTCTTTACCAATAGCAACTAATCGATTCCCATCACCTTCAATAACTTTTACTTCTTCTCTACCACATTCTCTCACATCCACAGCAAGAACGCTGTCAAATTCTGATTCAATTATCCGTTTTAGTAACGCCGGTGGATACAAAACATCACCATTCATTAAGATAGTTTCTGTGGAAACGAGTTTTTCGGAGCATAGGTAAACTGAATAAGATGTATTGGTCTCGAAAAAATGTTCATTGGTTATAAATGTGAAATCCATATCAGGATAATTATCAATAATATAATTGACTACCATCTCTTTAAAATATCCCAAAACAATTGTTATTTCATTCACATTATATTGGCGCAATGCATCCAGCTGATGGCTTAAAATTGGTTTACCGCCAATATCTATTAAACATTTAGGTGTTTTTTCTGTAATGGGGTATAAACGTCTTGCTACTCCTGCAGCTAAAATTAGACCTTGCATAAACTAGATAAAATTACAGGAAATGATTACAAGTTCATAATGGGATTACTGTAAAACAGGGTAAGATTGATCCTAATTATGGAGATCGTTGTAGGCGTTCCAAACCTGAGCACTACTAATCGTATCCAGACATATCATCGGTTCTAACGTATTACCGCATATATTATCTCCGCATGGACTGCAATGCACATTTGCGGTAACTACTTGTGTTAAATCACCCAAGGGACGAGTCTTCTCCGGATCACCAGCCCCAAACAATGAAATAGTTGGTATTTTGAGATCTGCAGCAATATGCCCTAAGCCAGAATCTGCCGCAATAACTGCCCGGCATCGTGAAATTAGGGCAATACTCTTGCGCAAGGTATGTTTTCCGCAAAAAGAAATAACACTGTCATTTCCTACTTGCGCAATGATCCTTTGCGCATTATCTGCATCCTTCTTTTCTCCTATAATCACAAATTTATTATCATTCGCCAATTTATCTTTAACAATTTCAATCCATTTTCCAATTGGAACAGAACGTGATTTTGCAACACTACCAGTTAACAGACCAATTGGATCTTGTACATTATTTTCCTTTAATATTCCATTGGCCCATTTTATCTCTTGTTCATGAAGCGTAATGCCCACATGTTGGAAATCCCTCGATTGCTCATCATTTTGTAATAGGTAAATATATTTTTCAGAACGATGGATCGTTTCCTTTGGTAAGTCTATTTGATCAGTAAGAAAATATTCTCTCATCTGGCTAGTGAATCCTATTCTTGTGTTAGATTCTGAAAACCACGCGATAACGGCGCTACGAAACGAATCCGGTAGCACAAAAAATATGTCCAAATTTAACTTTTGCAAACTTCTACCGGTTTTGATGGTATTGAATAAACCTGCTAGTTCCTTTGTCGGTACCGGTAAAACTTTATTTATAAGCGGATGATTATCAAAAATAGCTGCCACCCAATCTCTGGCAATTACAATCAATTTATCATCAGCATACTGGTTACGCAACCATCCAATAAATTTTAATGCCATAACGGCATCACCGATCCAGTTTGGTGAATACACGCCAATATTCATTTTATTTGCAACTCTTTTTCAATCGTATCCAGAAGTCTGCTGCTAGCCTTACCATCTGTTTTATAGAGATATCTCTTACATGCCTCAACGCGCAACTGATACATTTCATCCGGGTATTCTATAGCATGATACACTAATCCATTAAGCTTTACGGGATCGTTTATCCTGTATACAAAATCGATGGCATCAAATCTATCTAAATCAAGCTTGCGTTCAAAACGTCGCTTAAAAATACGATGCTTCAATCGGATTGAAAAACATTCGGCCATAATAATTGGTCTGTTCAAAGGTAGGTATTCAAAAATGGTGGATGATATATCAGAAATCAATAAATCGGAGGCTAGCATATAAGGGATAACATCAATGTCAAATGGCCGGGCTAAAAAACTGTTTTCTAATTTATTTGTTACAGTTCGAATTAAATCGCTCTGATATTGATACCTTTTTTGAAACCAACTGAAGTTGTGCAATTTAATGATCAAATTAAACTCATTTGAGAACTGCGCTAAATCAGGACTGAGTTTTTCTATGGATGAAGGATAAAAAGAAGGTGCATACAATACAGTTTTCTTTGTTGGATCTAAACCCAATCTTTCTAATATATCTGCTTGAGAATTATCGTATTCTATTAATGGATCACATTTTGAATAACCAGTTAAAACAAGATTCTTTTGTCCTTGTTTTTGTAATATATCATATCGTTCCTTCGATTCTACAACACGGATATCAATTCGATCAGTGATATCACGATAATATGTTTGTTTTAAGCCTATTCCATGGTAAACCATAATAGTTAGGGTGCTAGGATCAGCTATCTGCTCAATTTTACCAACATTACCAACAATGATAATTTGGAATTTCCTCTCTTTGAGCATTTCCACCCTGGCTGTCTCATTGATCGCAGTTATAGTTGAGATATTATTTTCTTTACATACATCGAAAAATATTTCTCTTTCTTCCAATGGCATAGTAAGAGGTATCGAGGCATAAATTTCATACCCCATTCTATTTTTCATTTCCTTTATTATTGGAAAAAAATTAGGAAGGTAGTATAAGCGGTGACTTTCGAAAAGGACTGATGTCATTTGTTATTAACCTTCTTTTTGTTCTTTTTGGCCACCTAATTATTGGTACCATGATTATCACAATAGAAGAGATGAATGAAATTGCTTCCCTTGCTCGACCAACTTAAACTTACAACAATTCAGAATTCAACAAAAACGTGACTATAGTGCTACTAAATGCCTGAAAATAATCAGAAACCAATTTTTATTATGGGCTGTGAGCGATCTGGGACCACCCTTATTCGATTAATTCTACATAGTCATCCGAATATTGCTTTACCACCTCAGACCAAATTCCTTAAAAAAATCTACAAACGGAGACTTCAGTGGTTAAACCTGGCTAATGAAGCAAACAGGATCAAACTGAGTCACTGGTTTACAGACCATTTTGATAATCACACCAAGCTACCTGACCTTGGTTTGGAATCTGGAGATATATGCAAAGAAATCGTTTCGTCTGCCACGTCACTGGGTGCTGCAGCAACTGGAGTCTTCAAACTCTATTCCAGAAAATTCAACAAACCCCGCTGGGGCGATAAACGTCCCTATTACATAAAGTACCTCAAACAGCTTCTGACGCTTTTTCCTGATGCTCAGATTATTCATGTCGTGCGTGATGGAAGAGACTGCATTGCTTCCCTTATGAATATGCCGTGGTGGAAGAAAGATCTAGCATATACTATTATGAACTGGCAGGAAGCAATTCAGGAAGGTAAACACGCTAAAAGATCCCTTCCAGTAGAACAATTTATAGAAATTCGGTATGAAGATTTTATCTCTCATCCTGAGAAGTGGGCCCGTGAGTTATGCAGGTTTCTGGGTGAGAAATACAATTCAGATATGCTCAAATTCCAAGAAATAGCAGATATAGCCGTACCGGACTATAAAATGCCATGGCATTCCGCTACAAGAAAACCTTTATCCTCTAATGCTATCGGAAGGTGGAAAAGGGATTTGGAAAAATGGCAGATCAGGCTTATTGAAAAAACTACGGGCCGGGAGCTTAAAGAGTGGGGTTATGGACTTAGCGGTGTAAATGCTACCATACCATTTGGAGAGCAGCTAAAATACTATAAAGCGTTTGTGGGCTATCGGCTAAATCGTTGGTTCGTTTTAGGTCTTGACCGGTTCTTATCTATTTTGTATCCCTGGCCTCTTAGCTACAAGGCAGGCCGCAATAAAAGCTCATAACGTCTCAACTAGTGAACAAATCTTCGGCTTGATTAAAATCCTCTTCAGTATCTATTTCATACCACGACGTGCCTGAAAACAGAACACATTCAAGTTTTAAATCCTGATCATCAATAGCATCGGCAATGGCCTGTTCATAGTACACCTGATCCTGTCCGGATTCAATCAAATGCTGAAGTCGTGGCACAATAGCAGACGTATAATTCTTAAAGTCAAAGCTGTAAATATTGACTGTTTTATAGTATGAAGTGAGATTTGATGGTCTACCAGATGTGGATTTAAGATAGAATCGATCTGTGAACCCCTTTTCATCAATGCTAACCACGGTCCCATCCATATACGGCTGAAAACGATCTACAGCTATTCTATTTGGGCCTAGCATATTTTTAAAAGCTTCCCACATAAAAATAAGATCCCCCTCTAAAAGAATAAAATCCTGTTTCAAAGAGGCAGTAGCCATGGCCAGTGATACAACGTTATTAGTCGTTGCCCAATCGTCATTAAAAATATACTGGATCTCCATACTGTTCCACTGCTGACCAATGTGCTTGCGGACGAAATCAGCTTGATAACCGACAACCAGAATAGTCTCTTTAATTCCAGCTTGATGTAGATACGTAAGCATTCGCGCTAAGAGAGATTTTCCCTGCACTTCTAGCATACACTTGGGGCGAGACATGGTACGAGAACCAAGACGAGTACCTCCACCAGCGATAAGAATAACAGCTTGTTTCAGTGGGGCCCTTTCTGATCCTCAGCTACCACCCTTGAATAGATGATTGCCCCGTCGTCTCTTCTATAATCCCACTTCTCTTGTGGTGTCTTCCAATCACCGTAACGAAACGTTAGATAATCTTCTACATGAGACGGAATAAAATATTTTTTACCCTTGAAGGTCAAAACGTCGAATTTATCGTAAAAACGAGCTGGAACACTTTTCTTAGTATAGTGATTAATACCTCCACATGACCAAATATATTGATCATCCAGGCGATTTGCTATAAAACAGTCCATCATCACTTCACCCTTAGCAAAAAGGTACTTACGATTGTAAATCTTAATAATCCTAACTTCATCGAGCTTTAATGGATGATCTTCCTTTTCTTGGTACCGCACTCGTACCAAATATCCAGCGCGCTTTATCTTGGAAATTACCTTGGTGATTTGATTCTCATCTTCCCGGAAAACCCGCAGATCCATATCATTATCCCAGGGTAATAGTCGGTTTTCTCTATAAATACCCAGAAGCGTTCCTGCCGTCAGAACATACTTTATTCCATGATCCTCAAATATGCTGGTAACTCTTTCCAGCATGCGAACGGCAATACCAGCGTTTCTATTATCTAACTTATACTTACCGCTCATCTAATTTGGAGCGGTTCATTACTAGATAAATTAATTACTGAATTGCACATTATACAAATTCTTGTAAATACCATTTTGACCTAATAATTGTTCATGGGTTCCAGTCTCAATAATCTTTCCACCATCTAGTACAATAATATTATCAACATTAACAATTGTAGATAATCGATGCGCTATTACTAATACGGTACGATCCTTCATTAAACGATCCATAGCTTCCTGAACTTTCTTCTCAGATTCAATATCCAGTGACGATGTAGCTTCATCCAAAATAAGAATCGGAGGATCCTTCAAAAGTGCACGTGCAATTGCAAGACGCTGACGCTGGCCTCCAGATAAACGTGCTCCTTTTTCGCCGATGATGGTATCAAATCCTTCAGGTAGTTTATCTATGAATTCTAGTGCATTGGCAGCTGCAGCGGCTTTACGAATTCTTTCAATTGGTATATCTTTCTTTCCATAAGCAATATTTCCACTGATTGTATCATTAAATAATATTGTTTCTTGTGTTACAATGCCCATCAGTTGACGCAATGCTCTTGTTTGAAATTTGCGGATATCAACACCATCTAGTCGCACAGCGCCTTCTGTTGGTTCAAAAAAACGGGGGATTAAATCGGCTGTTGTAGACTTTCCCGCACCACTAACACCCACTAAAGCAACTACTGATCCCTTATTTAACGAGAAACTTATATCTTGTAATACTTGGATATCACTATCGTCATATTGAAAAAATACATGATCAAATGTGATGCTTTCATTAAATAAAACATCTTCAATCACTTCATCACTATCCAATATGCCGGGTTCCGTATCCAGAATTCCAAAAACTCGCTCGGCAGAAGCAGCTCCAACCTGTATTTCTGCAAATACGTTACTCAAAGATCGTATCGGTTGTAGAGCAGAAAACATAATTAAAATAAAACGGATAAAATCTTCAGATGTAAGTCCCTGCGCACTTAATACTTCTGTACCACCTACCCATAAAAGAGCAACACCAATAAATACTCCCATTATTTCTGTAATTGGAGGTGCAAGGCTCCTTAGTCGCGCCCTGCGGAAAATCAAATTGTAGTAGTTTTTGGTCTCCTTGGTAAATCTGCCAACCTCATAATCTTCCATAGCAAAAGCTTTTACTACGCGCATTGAGGTTAATGTTTCAGTGATGATATTTGTAATTCCCGCAATTTTTACTGCAGTACGTCGTGATTTCCTACGAATAGATCGACTAATATTAACGATAACAAATCCAGCAAGAGGAATGATGGTTATAGCGATCAAGGCTAATTTCCAGCTAATGATAAATAATAAAACTGAAAATGCTATGATATTGATCGGTTCAACAAATATGCGCTGAAAACTGGTGGTTAATGCTTGGCGCATATTGGCTACATCATTGACAACAATTGAGGTCAACTCACCACTCTTATGTTGATTAAAAAAAGAGAGTGATAATTTATGAAAATGTATATATAGTTTATTTCGTAGTTCAGTAATCAAGCGAAACTGTACGATTGTAAGCATAATATTTTTCAAATAGAGAAAAACATTCTTCAGAATAAATATGATCAAGATACTGACACATAATATCTGCAATGTGTCTTTCGCGGTATCCCTAAGAATTAATCCATTTGTCCAGTATTTTAACTTTTCATTAAGGGTTAGTGATGATGATGACGCGAACTGAAATTGTTCACCAACCAGTTTGGTGAAATCGGACAAAATATTATTAATCAACGAGGCAGTTAGCCATATTGATATGCTATTTAATAATACGTAGATAAACGCTGTGAGTGTTGAAACCACCAGGAATGGCCAATACTTTATAACTAATTTGAACAGGCGTTTATATATAGAATTTTCCATCGGTAATAATATCTGATTTCTTGCAATCAATGGTCAATTGGAGTGAATATAAGTTTATTATTATAATACCGCTATGCTTGTTTCCAAACCATTACTTGATGGCTGATACCACCTTCATAAAAATGATCACCAATTGTCTGAAACCCAAATTTTTTATAAAATGAAATAACATGATCTTGTGCATGCAAATATACCACAGCTTCATTTCTTACTTGTTCTAGGATGAATTCTACTAATGCCCGACCTACACCGTAAGTTCTTTTTTCTTGTAATACGGCGAACCTTTCCAGCTTTATCCCTTTAGTTGTTTTGCGCCAACGGGCAGTACCAACAAAATGTCCATCCAAAGTAGCCAGTAAATATTTTGCTGATTCTTCAAACTGATCCACTTCCACATTCTGCGGTACATTTTGTTCCACAATAAATACACGATGACGAATGTCCCGAACAATTTCCATTTCTTCAGCATTCACAACGTTTCGAACTTTTATATCCATAACATAATTTTACCTTATTCAATAGTTAAAAACAAAGATGGTTTGAAATTCGGTTTTTACTTTCCAAATTTGATATATGCGATATAAAAGAAAACAAATCATCATCGTTGGTGACCGAGTTCTGATTCAACCGGATACGGATGAGAAAAAATCAGCTGCCGGTCTCTACCTTCCGCCCAGTGTTATTGAAAAACAGGACGTACACGGAGGCATCGTTGTAGAAGTAGGGCCTGGTATCCCCGTCGGTAACCCAGATGATAGTTCCGAGGAGCCTTGGAAAATAAACAGTAATGGAGATATCCGATATATTCCCACACAAGCAGAAATTGGTGATTATGCATTATTCCTAAGTAAGGCTAGTA
>JBJKZU010000032.1:0-9574 GCA_045569095.1 Fidelibacterota bacterium | reverse complement strand
CTAATGTGATAGCGATCACAAGTAAACAGTTTTATAATTATTGGTTATATTTCCACTCGTTTATTATTCACCAAACTGATAATAATTAGGGGGAAAAATGGAAACTTCAATCAGATCAACCTATCTATATAACGTGAGTAAAGTATTCATTTTCAGTAGTTGCTTATTCATTTTATCTGGTTGCACCAGCCCCCATAACAACCACATGAAAGAATATGTCTATAAAACGGATCCTGCTTTTCGCTATGAAATTGAAGAAACTTACAAGGCCGATGGCTGGACCGAGTACCGCGTCAAAATGGTTTCCGGGACCTGGCGTACCGAACAGGAAGTAAACCATACCACATGGTGGCACTGGGTTACCATAGTGGTACCCGATGAAGTAGCCGAAACCGAAGCGTTGATGGTCATCGGTGGTGGTTCAACCAGGAACAAGGAACCGCGACCTGCGAATGAACTACTTATTCAAGCAGCTGTAGGAACCAAATCTATTGTTGCCGAGATCAGTAACATCCCTTTCCAGCCGCTCAATTATGTTGGCGATGAAAAGGATGACCGGACTGAGGATGATCTTATCGCCTATGGCTGGCGGCAGTATCTGGAAGGTGGTGCTAAGGATGAGGATGTTGAGTGGCTGGCACGATTGCCCATGACCAGGGCTGTAGTCCGGGCCATGGATGTGATTCAGGAAATCGGTGCCGACATCAAGAATCCGGTGGATGGTTTTGTTGTGGCCGGTGCTTCAAAACGAGGCTGGACGACCTGGACAACAGCCGTTGTTGATGACCGGGTTATTGCTATTGTACCTGTTGTTATCGATATGCTTAACGTTGTGCCATCTTTTAATCATCACTGGCGTTGCTATGGTGATTGGTCCCCAGCCATAAATGACTATATAAATGAGGGGATTATGCCTTGGACAGGTTCGAAAGAATATGCACGATTAATGGAACTGGTGGAACCCTATTCATTTGTTGATCAGTTGACACTGCCGAAATTTCTGATAAATGCCACTGGTGATGAATTTTTTGTTACTGATTCCTGGAAGTTTTATTGGGATGATCTGCTGGGTGATAAATATATACAGTATGTACCGAATGCAAACCATGGGCTAAATGGCACCTATAACCTGGGCAGCCTGGTGGCCTTCTACAATGCCGTGATTACTGATAGTGCTCTACCAAAGTTTGACTGGTCTGTTAGTGCTGACAGCATTTACCTTGAGGTGCATTCAGGCGAAAATTATAAGGTCACAAAATGGGCAGCAGTGAACGAAAAGGACCGGGACTTTCGTGTTCCTGTTATTGGCAAGGTGTGGGTATCTACGGAAATCCCCCAAACATCAGATAACCGCTACGCTGTGCATTTTAGTAAACCGGATAATGGCTTCAAAGCCGGGTTGCTGGAAGTTGTATTTGAATCAGGTACTAAAGTGCCTTTCACGTTCACTACTGGCACAGTTATTACGCCTGATGTATACCCATTTGAACCATTCATACCTAACGAACCACAGGGAACACCGATAAAATAATCAATAATTTTGGTCACCAATCCAAGGGGTGATTTTTTTCAATGCTCACCGTCGACAAGTACGATAAAATAATTAAATTATTTGTGATTCCTTATTGTGAATTTTGACGAGTTGGATATTCTAATTATACCAGTAAACATTGTTCACTTGAAATTTTCTCGTCGACAAATACCCTAAAATTACTTTTCTTCTTGAAGAACTATTCTTTGTAAAATATATTAATAGTTGCCAACCAAGCGATTAATCGCTTATTCACTTGCCAGCCGTAGTTTTTTTAAAATTGTAACCACCACATACCAATTAAGAGGTCACATATGGCAGAAGCAATGGAATTTGATTTTTCGCTTCCTTCAAATAAGGGGAAGAAGTTCGATCCAGAACTTGTTGAAAAAGTTAAAAAAATCCAGCAAGAAGCGAACGGCAAAACCCAGCCAGGGGACACTCCGGAAAACTACACCATAGAAAACTATTATGCTGATGATGCTCTCGGCGCTGACGTTTTAAAAAACAAGTACCTCGCACCCTGGGAAAACCATCCCTGGGAAATTTGGAAACGGCAAGCTTCCGCTCTAGCCTCTGTTGAAAATAGTAAGAAACTGCAGGAAAAATGGGCAGCTAAATTCTTTACCGTACTGGAAGATTTCAAATTTGTACCCGGCGGAAGGATCATGCATGGCGCCGGTCGCGAAGATATTACAACCACCTTGAATAATTGCTATGTGATGGCCATAAAAGATGATGCCATCGACGAAATATACAAAACCGTAACAAGCGAAGCGTTGACCTATAAATACGGTGGCGGTTGCGGTCATGATCTTTCGGTCCTGCGACCTTCGGGCGAATCTATTAATGGTACCGGTGGTGAATCCTGTGGCCCTACAGGTTTTATGAACCTTTTTTCTGAGAACACCAATACCATCGCACAACACGGACGGCGGGGAGCCAATATGCAGACCCTCCGTGTGGATCATCCCGATATTGAAAAATTTATTAGTATCAAGACTGGTGATATCAATATGGTCAAATATTCCAATATTTCGGTACTCCTGACCCATGACTTTATGAAAGCAGTTGAAGAAGATACGGACTTCGACCTCCACTGGAATGGTAAGACCTATAAAACTATCCGGGCACGTGACTTGTGGGAACAAATTATCACCAATGCCCACGCCAGTGCAGAGCCCGGTTTACTTTTTTGGGATACTATGAAGGATTATCACAACGCTGAATATTGTAGCCCTCTAGTCTCAACCAATCCCTGCGCTGAACAACCATTGCCTGATGGTGGATGTTGTAACCTGGGTGCGGTAAACCTGGAACGATTTGTTGATGAAAGTAGCAATTTTATGATTGACGAATTCAAGGAAACAGTATCCGTTGCAACCCGCTTCCTTGATAATGTCGTAGACTATAATGCTGATCGCCATGCGCTGGAAGTTCAGAAAGATAATGCCATAAATGACCGCAGAATTGGCCTCGGGATACTGGGCTTGGGTGATATGTTAATGAAAATGGGTATTAAATATGATAGCGAAGACGCCCTTCAGACTACTGATCAGATCATGAAAATTTTCCGTGACACAGCTTATGATACCAGTATCGAACTTGCTCAGGAAAAGGGGCAGTACCCGAAGTTTGAATGGCCTGGTTTTAGTAAAAGCAAATTCGTAAAAAATTTACCAAAAACCATGCGGGATAAGATCCGCCAAGGTGGTATCCGTAATTCAACGATCACAACTGTTGCTCCTACTGGCAGCGGTGCTATTGTTGCTAGAGTAACTTCAGGCGTGGAACCCATATTCGCTACTAGTTACACGCGGCGGGTGAAAAAAAATGATGGCTATGGGAAAGATTTTGATGAATACAAGGTCTATCACCCCACCATCAAGAAACTTTTTGGTACGGATGAGCAACTCCCGGATCACGTAGTTACGGCCCATAATATCGATCCATTCTTTCGGGTCAACATGCAGGGTGTAATTCAAAAATATATTGATAGTTCTATTTCTTCCACAGTTAACCTGTCTGAGGATATTACCGTAGGAACAGTAGCTGAAATTTACACGACTGCCTACAAATCCGGCTTAAAGGGTATTACTGTATATAGAGAAGGATCAAGGGAAGGCATCCTCGTAACCGATAAAGAGGAAGGCGACGATAGTGATACTTTGACCGTCGCTCAGACAAAAGAAAATAACACTTCGAAAGTATCACCATCACCCCGGGGTCGTCCGGTCATCACCAGTGGTGTAACCAGGCGCATACGTACAGGGGAAGGTTCTCTATATATCACCATAAACGAAGATCAAGAAGGCTTATGTGAAGTATTCACGACTATTGGCAAGGCCGGCGGTAACGCCGCTGCACAATCAGAGGCAATAAGCCGTCTAATATCCTTGGCGTTACGGTCTGGAGTTAATCCAAATTCAGTTGTACGCCAATTAAAAGGTATTTCTGGCCCTAACCCAACGTGGGAAGATGGACGTCTAATATTATCTACTCCAGATGCTATTGGAAAAGCATTGGATGATTATCTACGGGAAAGAGAACAACAACGAGGTACTAACGGAGACCTTCAAGAAGATCAAAAACCACTGATAACGATGGCACCAGATGCCGTGGAAGTCGAAGTAGGCGCTTGTGAAGAAGATAGCCCTTATAACTGCAGCAATATAGTGAATGAAAATGGCTGCATGATTTGCCGACAGTGTGGTTGGTCTAAATGCGACTAAGTCATAGTAAGTAATTCTGTTATAAAAAAGCCCCTTTTGAAAGGGGCTTTTTTCATAGAATAAACTTTGGTCGACTATACTTCCATTAATTCTTTTTCTTTATTTTCCATCATTTCACCAAGTGTTTTTATATGCCCGTCTGTAATATCCTGAACTTTTGTTTCAGAGCGTTTAATCTCATCTTCAGATAAATGATCATCCTTTTGTAAATCTCTGATATGGTGTATAGCATCGCGGCGTACATTTCGCACTGCAATCCTACCTTCTTCTGTTAATTGATGAACATATTTTGTTAGGTCTCTGCGCCGTTCTTCAGATAATGGTGGAATCGGAATATGTATCAACTCACCATTATTATTCGGGGTTAGCCCGAGATTGCTTTCCATGATTACTTTCTCGATATCGGACATCACTGATTTGTCAAATGGGTGTATCGTAATCAGCCGCGGCTCAGGGACTGAAATTGTAGAAAGCTGGTTTAGTGGTGTTAAAGTACCATAATATGATATTCGAAGCGTTTCCACCAATTCAGGATTAGCTCTTCCTGTTCGAACTTTATTCATTTCCATTCTGGTATGGATGACTGCTTGATCCATACGGTGAACCGCATCGTCTATTATATCCTTGATCATCGGTTTAGTCCCCCACTAAAGTTCCAATCGGTTCACCGAGAATTAACTTTTTCAGATCCCCGTTGCGATTAACATTAAATACTTTAATTGGTAATGAATTCTCCTTGCACAGTGATATAGCTGTCATGTCCATAATCCGCAGTTCTTTCTGTATTGCTTCTTTGTACGAAACCCGATCATATTTGATGGCATCAGAATGTACTACTGGGTCTTTATCATATACACCATCAACTTTTGTACCTTTGATCAATACTTCCGCACCCAATTCAGTTGCCCGCAATGCCGCAGCTGTATCTGTGGTGAAGTACGGGTTTCCCGTGCCGCCAGCTACTATAACAATCCGACCCTTTTCTAAATGTCTGATAGCCCGACGACGAATATAGGGTTCAGCTATTTGTGCAACGGTAATTGCAGATAAGGTTCGGGTTACAGATCCTATATTCTCTAAAGCATCTTGTACACAAACTGCATTCATAATCGTTGCCAGCATACCAAGATAATCACCCGTGACGCGCTGCATCCCCTTGGCCGCAGCTTCCATACCTCTAAATATATTCCCTGCACCAATAACCAGACCAATATCAATACCTAAGTCGTGAATTGATTTTACTTCTACAGCCAGCTGTGTGGCTTTTGCGGGATCAATCCCAAAACCTTCGCCACCAGCCAGCACTTCTCCCGATAATTTGAGAAGAACCCGCTGGTAAGCCGTTTCAGGCATTAGGAATTATTGTTGGCCGTTATTGGACTCGCCAACTGCGTAACGGATATAACGTCCTACAGAAATATTCTCACCCAGAGTGGCGATAGATTCTGTGATAAGATCCTTTACTATTTTATCAGGATCTTTAATAAAAGGTTGTTCAAGTAAACAAATTTCTTGAAAATATTTATCCATTTTACCGGTAACAATTTTTTCAATCATTTTATCCGGTTTTTTCGAATTTTTTGCCTGTTCAGTATAGATATCTTGCTCAGATTTTACCAATTCTTCAGGTACTTGCTCACGACTAACAGATACGGGATTTGTTGCCGCAATTTGAATAGCCAGATTATGAACCAATTCCTTAAACCCGTCCGTTTTTGCCACAAAATCTGTCTCACAGTTCACTTCCACAAGAACGCCTAGTCTGCCACCATGGTGTATATAGGAATAGACCAATCCTTCTCGCGCAGAACGTACACCTTTTTTCTGAGCCTTGGTTACCCCTGCTTTCCGTAATGCTTCGACTGCCTTTTCAAGGTCGCCATCAGTTTCCACCAAGGCCCGTTTACAGTCCATCATTCCTGCCCCTGTTTTATCTCGCAATTCTTTTACAATCTTAGCATCAATAGTCATTAATTACTCTCAGGTTTGGATTCTTCTTCAGGTTCTTTTACATCATCTTGTGGTTCATCTACCACTACTTCATCAGGTAAATCTTTGTCCGTATCTTCCGAACTATCTTCCACGGAAATTTCTTCTTCTAAACTTTCACTTTCATCCCCGGTTTCTTGCACCACTGCAGTAGTATCCACCGCCTCTACTTCCTTATCTACAACATCAACCTTTACCACTGTTTTGACCACTATTTCACCTTTTCCATTATCCTCTGTTTTATCAACTTCCTTCATTTGTGCCGATAGGATAGTATCGGTCAAAGCTGAAATGATCAATTGAATTGTACGAATAGAATCATCGTTAGCCGGTATTGGATGACTCACAATTGTAGGGTCAGTATTGGTATCAACAATGGCAATAACTGGTATTTCCAGTCTCAAGGCTTCTTGTACTGCGGTTGATTCAAAATTGGTGTCTACAATGATTACTACATCAGGGACACGACGCATATCCTTAATTCCCCGATGCTGATCAGCAAGCTTGACTCTCTCGCGATTGAGTTTTTGAATCTCTTTTTTTGTTAAATTTTCATAAATGTTTGAGCCTTCTTTTTCAAGTAATTGCAAACGTTTAATACTTTTTTTGATCGTTGAAAAATTGGTCAGTGTTCCACCCAACCATCGCTCAACGACATAGAACATTCCACAGCGGTCTGCTTCCTGTTGTACGATATCTTTGGCTTGTTTCTTGGTGCCAACAAAGAGCACTTCACCATTTTTCTTTAAAATGCCTCTTAAAAATTCCTGGGCTTTCTTTAATCCGGCGAGTGTTTCTTCCAAATTGATAATATGAACCCCATTTTTCTCCATCAGTATAAACGGTTCATAAGAAGGATGCCATTTTCTGGTTACATGGCCAAAATGAGCACCAGTACTAAGTAAATTTTCGAAATTAACTTCAGACATAAAATGTTAACGTTTGGAAAACTGAAATCGTTTACGCGCACCTGGCTGACCATATTTTTTTCTTTCCACTCTGCGTGCATCTCTTTTTAAATACCCCGCTGCCTTAAGCACCGGCCGGTAATCTGCATTATCCTGTAATAATGCTCTGGCTATACCTAAACGGATAGCTCCTGCCTGGCCAGTAAGACCCCCGCCTTTTACATTTATATTAAAATCATATGCGTCAACTTTGTCAATTACACCCAAAGGTTCTAAAACTACATTAGCTAAAGATTCACGGCATAGGTATTCCTTGAAATCCCGACCATTAATTCTGATCTTCCCTTTCCCAGAAGAAAGGTAGACTCTAGCAACTGCTGCTTTTCGTCGACCAGTACCGTTTTCTGTGGTTATTGGCATTAATTAATTATCCAGTACCGTAGGATTCTGTGCTGCATGAGGATGCTCTGATCCAGCATATATGCGCAGATGGGTCATCATTTTGCGTCCCAACCTGTTTTTTGGCAGCATGCCTTTTATTGCCGATTCTAGAATTCGTTCCGGATGAGAACGACGCACATGTTCTACATCCACAAAAGAAGTTGATCCGGGGTATCCTGAATGACTGAAATAGGTTTTATCTTTCTCTTTTGATCCGGTGAGTTTGATCTTTTCTGCATTAATTATAACAACACAGTCACCCATATCCATATGTGGCGTGTAAGTTGGCTTATGCTTGCCTTTAAGAAGTTGGGCAATTTTGGATGCAAATCTCCCCAAAATTTTTCCTTCCGCATCGGCAAGAATCCAGTTTTTCTCTACTTCTGACTGTTTTATCGAAAATGTTTTCATCATTTTTCACTTCGAATAAAGCCGCTGAAAATAGCCTTATACCTTTACGTATGTCAATAATTAATAACCCTGTATTACTTAGGGTTTTTTTGGGTTAATTAAGGTCAGCTATGGTCCCCTTACTAATCGTATAGCGAACCTTTCCTTTTAGCTTTTCCCCAATAAAGGGTGTGTTACGGGATTTGGAATAGATATTATTTTCTTTGTATATCCATTCTTGATCGGGATCGAGAATCGTCAGTTCAGCAGGACAGCCTATTGTAAATAGATCATCCTCAAAGCCCATGACGCGCCTCGGGTTTACAGTTAATAATTTCAATAATTCTTTCAGCGGCATGTCCAAAACTTTATTCACAGCACCAAAACAGCTTTCTAAACCGATCATACCAAACGGCGCTGATTCAAAAGAAGCTTCTTTTTCCTCTATTGTGTGTGGTGCATGATCTGTGGCAATACAATCGAAAGTGCCATCCTTTACCGCTTTGATCAATTCCTTCCGATCATCCTCAGTGCGGATCGGTGGTGCAACTTTAAAGTTTGTATTGTATTCTAAGAGTGCTTGATCATTAAAGAATAAATGGTGCGGTGTCACTTCTGCTGTAATATTTGGATTTAATTTTTTCATTCTGCGTATGTTCGCAGCTCCACCAGCAGAAGTTACATGGGGTACATGCAGTTTTGCCTGAATTATATTCGCTAATTCAAGATCCCGTTGAATCATTATTGCCTCTGCTATGGACGGATTCCCGGTTAACCCGAGACGTGTGGAAATCTCTCCTTCATGCATTAGACCATTATTGCGTAAACATTCATCTTCCGCATGATTAATAACCGGTTTATCAAACATAGAAGTATATTCCAAAGCCAACCGCATAACCTGGGCATCAGAAATAGGCAGACCATCGTCACTTAAGGCGACAGCTCCCTCGGAAATGATTCCTTGAATCTCAGTTAATTCTTGACCTTTTTGTCCTTTTGTTATCGCTCCAATGGGGTGAATATTCACTGGACATTCTTCTGCCTTTTCAACAATAAAACGTATTGATTCAGGTGCATCTAAAGGAGGTGACGTATTCGGCATTACACACACACGCGTAAAACCACCTGCTAATGCTGCTAGAGAACCAGTCTGCAATGTTTCCTTGTCTTCACGTCCCGGTTCACGGAAGTGAACATGTACATCACAAAATCCATGGGTAATTACAAGACCAGAGCAATCGATCTTGGTCTCACCTTTCGCACCACCAGTAGAACCAACCGACTTAATTTTATTTCGCTCAATTACAACATTACCCTTCTTAGACGTTCCAGATAACGGATCCAGAATTGTACCCCCTTGCAGCACAAGTTTCTTCGGCAGTTTTTTTAAATTCATTTATTACTCAATTATTTTCCGGTTTTCCGCCTAGCAACAAATATAAAATGGCCATCCGGGACGCAACTCCATTTAAAACCTGATCCAGAATTATTGCTTCTTTACCATCTGCAACAGAACTATCAATTTCAATACCGCGATTCATTGGACCAGGATGCATGATCACGATCTCTTTTTTATGTTTTTT
>JBJKZU010000031.1:0-9744 GCA_045569095.1 Fidelibacterota bacterium | reverse complement strand
ATTATTTCTTCTCAAGATGAATTACTATCTAGCGCACGAAAAATGGCGGCCACTATTTTGCGCAATGGTCCGCGAGCAATTGCATCATCGTTATATTGTATTAAAGAAGGACTGTCCGTACCGATAAAAGAAGGAATGAAAATTGAGGTGCAGGAATTCAGCAAACTTTTTCATCATGATGAACAGATGGAAGGTCTTACTGCATTCATAGAAAAAAGACCAGCTAATTTTAGAGATTAGCAAATAATATGGAAAGATATGCCAATTGTGCTACTGCTGTATTTGACTATTCATTCAAAGAACTAATAACCACTCTATTTGAAAAAGAATCCACTTTACCTAATGCTGAATTCATGAAATATTTTTACCTGGCATAGTATAGATGAAACTAAGTTTTACTACCTATCGATTGAATTGCATCTATCCGTTTGGAATTTCGCGTAGCACTAATGAATATTATGATATTGTTTATGTGTACTTGTCAGGCGCTGGTATTATTGGAAGAGGGGAAGCTGCCCCTTCTGCGAGATACGGTGAAACAAAAGGTCAAATAATACAACAACTAAATTCTATAGTTGAGGTACCAGATACGTCAATAACAGTAGAGGACGGCGATATTTGGTGCAGTGATTATTCTGGTGGAATAAGTGCCTTGCAGGCGGCATTGAGCACGGCATGGTTAGATTGGTGGACACAGAAAGATGAGGTGTGTCTTGCTGATTATTTCAAGTCTGATAAGAAAAATATGCCGCTAACATCTTTTACAATTGCGATTGGTGATTTGAATTTGATACCACAAAAAATAGCCGAAGCATCACCATATCGTATTCTTAAGATAAAATTAGGACAAGGCATAAAGGATGACCAGAAAATTATTAAACTTATTAGAGCAGAAACAGATAAATTAATCCGGGTTGACGCGAATGAAGGATGGGACCTGGAAACGGGGATAACCATGTGTAAATGGCTGGCAGATCATCATGTAGAGTTCGTGGAGCAGCCTTTTAAGGCTGATAATTTGCATGATACGGCTAAGTTACGGAAAAAATCACCATTACCCCTTATAGCGGATGAAAATAGCATTATCGCTGCAAATATACCTGACATAGCTCATGCGTTTGATGGCATAAATATTAAATTGATGAAATGTACATCCCTTTTAGAAGCAAAGCGTATGATTGATACAGCTCGTAATTATGACCTTCAAATAATGCTGGGTTGCATGGTTGAATCCGCAGTTGGAATTACAGCTGCGGCCCATTTAGCTCCCCAGGTTGATTACGCTGATCTAGATGGTAACCTGCTTATTGATAATGATCCTTATAACGGAGTCCAAGTAAAGGATGGGCGATTGATACTCCCTCATGGAAATGGGTTAGGTGTTGTTATCAATTCTAACTATAAAAATAACTGGCCAGAACTGGAATGAAAATATTGGGGATAGAACATATTGGTATTGCTGTAAAAGATCTGGATGTAAGCGCCCCATTCTGGAAAGATGTGTTGAAAATCTCGCATAAAGGAAAGGAAACTGTAGCGCAGGAGGGTGTGATAACAGATATTTATGACACTGGCCGTGGTAAGGTCGAACTGTTAAAATCAATGTCTTCTAATTCCGTTATTGAGAAATTCCTGAAAAATAGTGGTGAAGGTATTCATCATGTATGTTTTGAAGTAAAAAATATAAATAAAGCAATATTAGAACTTAAAGATTTAAATATTAATGTATTATCCGAACATCCCACAACCGGTGTAGAAGGGAATAAAGTAGTTTTTATTCACCCAAAAAGCACCGGTGGAGTGCTGGTGGAGCTGGCGGAAAAAACTAGCTAATTTCATCCTTTTCCAAGGCCTCTGTTTCTTGCAAAATTAATTCCCAAGCCTTGAGAACATGATCCAATGTAGTTTTTGTTTGACCGATAGAGAGTCTTATGGTGTATTTATTATTTAGTTTGGTGTGAATTAAGTAGAGTCTACCGCTATTATTCAGCCTTTGGACAAGTGCTTCATTGAATTCATCCGAACCTTTATAACGGAAACAAACCAAGTTAAGTACGGTTGGTGCCATTAATTCAAAACGATCGTCTTTATTAATTTCTTCTGTCAGTGCCATTGCTAATTCTATATGCTGCCTTATGTGTGCTTGTAATCCCTTAATTCCATAATGGCGAATAACGCTCCACAATTTTAGTGATCGGAACCGTCTACCCAGCGGTATCTGCCAGTCTCTATAGTCAAATACAGCATTTGATTCACTTGCTTTATTTTTTAAGTATTCGGGTGTGATGCTAAGCGAGTTGATCAATGCATCTCGATCAGATACGTAAAAACAGCTACAGTCAAAATTTGTTAGTAGAAATTTATGAGGATTGAAGCAATAGCTATTGGCAAATTCTAGACCTTTATGAATAAAGCGGTATTCAGGGCATATAGCTGCAGAACCAGCCATAGCAGCATCAACATGCAGCCAAATGCTAAATTCCGAGCAAATGCTTCCGATCTCTGTTAAAGAATCAAGAGCTGTACTAGATGTCGTGCCAACTGTAGCGCAGACAAAAGCGGGTGTTAAGCCATCGGTTATATCTTTTTCTATAGCTCTACGCAACTCAGATGGTCTCATAGCAAATTCATTATCAACTGCAATAGATCGCAGATTATGCTTGCCGATACCAGCAATCTTAACAGCTTTTTCTATTGAAGAATGAGCTTGGCTAGATGTATAAACACGAAGTGTACCATCGAAACCAGTTTCATTTATTTTACCATTTGATGCTTTTTCTCGAGCAGCTACCAAGGCACAAAGAGTTGCACTGGATGCTGTATCCTGAATCACACCGCCGCCTGTACCGGTAGATTTGAAATTTTTGGGGAGATCTAACATGTCCACTAGCCAATCCAAAACGTGTGTTTCCAGTTCTGTACAGGCCGGGCTAGTGACCCACGACATCCCTTGTACACCAAGTCCAGTTGATAGCATATCTCCTAGAATAGCTGGGCCAGTCGAATTGCATGGGAAAAAAGCAAAAAAATTAGGGGATTGCCAATGGGTAATACCGGGTAGGATTTTTTCATTCATATCTGCCAGTACCGTCTCAAAGGTTTCACCCTCTTCTGGCGGTTGGTCTGGCAACTGCTCACGAATCTCTCCTGGTACAGTTTGGGAAAGGACAGGGAAAGAATCAACGTTTTTATAATAATCTGCTATCCAATCTATCACCTTGTATGCATTATTTTTAAATTCATCGATTGTCATATGAATTGAATGTTTGTTATCCATGATCATTTTTCCTGCATTTATTAATTATTTATATCGATAATATTAGAATTGACAGTTGAAGTATGAAATACAATTGTATTCCAAAACGAATTAATCCAGATTATATTTTATTGAATATATATTTTTGGTCATGAACACTGGTTTAAATGAGAAAATAAAAAATATTCCCACAAAACCGGGTGTATACCAATTTAAAAACAACGTAGGTGAAATTGTTTATATAGGTAAAGCCAAAAACCTGCGCACCAGAGTTCGGTCCTATTTTCAAAAAAACAAATATCAGACGCCAAAAAATCAATCCATGATTAAACGGATTACCGATTTGGATTGGATCGTAGTTTCAACTGAAGTAGAGGCATTGTTGACTGAAGCTAATCTAGTAAAACAACATAAGCCTCACTATAACATTAATCTCAAAGATGATAAATCTTTTCCTTATATACGAATCACGAGGGAACCTTATCCAAGAATTTTTATTACTAGAGATATTGTTAAGGATGGATCACGTTATTTTGGACCATATACAGATGTTTATTTGTTGCGCAGATCGCTAAAAGCTGTCCATACAATTTTTCCTGTACGCAGCTGTGATTATTATTTAGATCAGGAAGTTATTCGAGCCGGAAAAGTAGATCTCTGCCTGGATTACCATATCAAGAAATGTGAAGGCCCCTGTCAGGATTTAGTATCCAAAAATGATTATAATGAGATGATAAAAAGGGTAGTGCAGTTTTTATACGGGAAAACGAAAGAAACAGAAAATTATATAAAAAAACAGATGGGTGTTGCAGCAGATGAGACACGCTACGAAGATGCTGCAATGTATCGAGACCAACTTGCAGCCGTTAAAAGTTTTAAAAAAAAGCAACGCAAGGTGACAGCTGATTTTGATAATCGTGATGTATTTGCAATGGCTAAACAAGACAATATGTGTGTAACAGTGATTGTTCGAATTCGCAATGGCAGGATCCACAGCAGAGAAAAGATCTCAATTAATATTGTTGATGAAAGTGACACAGATATTTTTGAATCAGTAATAACACAGTTTTATCTTGACTCTGATTTCATCCCTAAAACAATAAATGTTGCAGAAAACCCAACAAATAAACAACAGCTTTTGGTTTGGTTAATAGAAAAACGAAGTGGTCCTGTTCATATTCAAGTCCCAAAAAGAGGAGAAAAAGCAAGGGAGATCAGATTGGCAGCACAAAACGCAAAGCTGTTGCTGGGGGAGTGGATAATCAATCGGAAGAAACGCCGCGAGTTGATACCAAAAATGGTGCAACAGCTTCAGGAAGATCTGCAACTTAAGATTCCACCGCGCCGAATTGAAGCTTTTGATATTTCTCACTTGGGCGGTACGAATACAGTTGCTTCGATGGTATGTTTTATTGATGGTAAAGCACGTAAATCTGAATACAGGAAGTACAAAATAAAGACAGTTGATGGTATTGATGATTTTGCTGCTATGCGGGAAGTGGTAATAAGGCGTTATCAACGATTGAAAAAGGAACAGGCGGCACTACCAGATCTAATACTAATTGATGGCGGTAAAGGACAGCTTAGTATGGCAATATCTGCTTTGCGTGAACTTGGATTGGATTATTTGACAGTCATTGGACTAGCAAAAAAGCTAGAAGAAGTATTCGTGCCAGGGTATGCGGACGCACAATCCATACCGAAACAATCACCTGGATTGATATTATTAAGAAAAATTCGTGATGAAGCGCATCGGTTTGCTATCACATTCCATAAACAGAAACGAAATAAACAAGTGCGCACCTCAATATTTGACAATATTGATGGTATGGGTCCAAAACGGATACAATCTTTATTTACTGTATTCCAAGACATAGATAGCATTGCCCAGGCTGATACTTATATTATTGCCAAAAAAGCAAAAATTCCCTTAAAACAGGCCAAGAATGTTCGCTTGGCCGCTAGACAATTTCGAACAGGAAAAGCGCTTAAGTAAACCATTGCGATTAAGCGTTAAAATAACATAGAGAATGCTGTATTTTCTGTGATTAATATCAAGAACACCTAAATCTATTACTTGTAGATTACCTGAATGATTTGGTTTCACTACCTCATACTTGCTGGAGTAATATTTACTTCAGCCTCTGGGCAAGAATTTGCTCTTGATCGAATAATTGTAAAACTTGCTCCAGATATTTCTCGGAATGATTTTAGCAGTATACTTGATACCAATTATTATATGGTTGAAAAAGTATTGGTCAGACGTCTCAATATCATAAGCATCAAATTGAAGAACAATCAAATTTCACCATTAGACGCTGTAAAGGAATTTCGCAATAATCCATTTGTTGATAAAGCAATTCCAGACACAAAGGTTTCCCGTAGGGATATGCCGGATGATATGCAGTTTGACCAGCAATGGGCATTGCATAATATTGGCCAGAGTGGCGGTACAGAAGATGCAGATATTGATGCACCAGAAGCATGGGATATCGCAACCGGAGGCATAACACCTTTGGGAGACACAATAGTGGTCGCTATTGTTGATGGAGGTATGTTGCTAACTCATGCGGACCTGACTTCTAATTTGTGGACGAATTGGGGTGAAATACCTGGAAATGGGATTGATGATGATAATAATGGTTATGTCGATGATGTGCACGGCTGGGATGCTTATTCCTCAGATGGGTTTGTGCCAAGCGATGGTCATGGTACCCACGTGGCGGGAATAGTAGGTGCGAAAGGTAATAATGGTGTTTATGTGGCCGGTGTAAACTGGGATGTAAAACTTATGCCAATAGCTGGCTCTTCCGGAACGACCTCTATTGTTTTGGAAGCATATGGTTATGCCCTGGATCAACGGGCAATTTATGATTCTACGGATGGATCCTCTGGCGCATTCGTAGTGGCTACTAATAGCAGTTTTGGTGTTAATAACGCTGACTGCAGCAGCGGTAATTATTCTCTCTGGAATGATATGTATGATGCCTTAGGGGAGTACGGAATACTTAGCTGCGGTGCGACGATGAATAATAATTCTAACGTTGATGTTACTGGCGACGTGCCTACGGGATGTGAAAGTGAATATATGATATCTGTTACAAATACAACGCATAATGATGCGAAAAACAGCGGTGCCGCGTATGGGGCAACTACTATTGATCTTGGAGCACCAGGTACACAGATATTATCTACTTACACTGGAGGAGGTACTTCATCTCTATCCGGCACATCCATGGCCTCACCGCACGTTGCTGGAGCAGTTGGCTTCCTACATGCATCAATGTCTTCAGGTTTTGCGTCTTTTTTTCAAAATAATCCTGCAGAAGGTGGTTTGCTTATAAAACAATTGATCTTGGATGGCACAGATCCATTACCAACTCTCAATGGTGTTACGGTGAGTGGAGGGCGGTTGAACCTTTTTAATTCAGCATTATTAAGTATGGAGACCATGGCAGCAGATTCTCTGGATCCAAACCCTGTCATCAATCTTACGGCAGATACTACAGAATGGTATCGCGTAACATTAAATTGGAATGATCCCACAGAGTTATTTGGAGGTGATGCAATCCCTACTTTTATGATAAATATATATCGTGATGGTGAATTGGAAAGTTCGGTCTGGCAAGGTGTAGAAAGTTTTACCGATATAGGACTATCCTCTGATTTAGAGTACTTATATACGTTGGTTACTCGTGTTGTTGCTAATGATTCACTGAGCATTGGTGTATCAATCCCAGTAACTATTTCCGGTGGGAACTGTCAACCGGGTGATTTGACTGAAAATAATATAGTAGATGTACTAGATGTGGTACAATTATTACGATTTGTTCTTGGCTATAATGATCCAAGCCCAGTACACTATTGTACTGGCGATTTGAACTATGATAACAATCTTAATATTACTGATGTCCTGATGCTTATGGACATAATTTTGGGTATATAGTTACTAAAAATTTGATTTCAAAATGAATGATAATAATATTAACGCACTTTTAAATAATTCCTGCAACAGAAGGGAATTTGTCAAGGATACGTTGACTGGGATAGGAACCGTGGCATTTGGAAGTTTTATGCTGGTTAATCAAAGCGGTTGCAGTAGTCCTACAGAACCTAATAATAGTGATGAAACTATTACTGTTGATTTATCATTATCTGAAAATAGCGCTCTGTTGGTGGTAGGTGGTGCACTGGCATTAGGGTCAAATGTCATTGACAGCAAAGGGATTCTCCTATATCGACAGAGTGATACCAATGTATTAGCATTTAGCAGAAATTGTACGCATAATAGTTGTACAATTGATTCGTTTCAAAATGGTACATCTACATGTCCCTGTCACGGGAGCCAGTTCAATACATCGGGCAACGTTGTCGTTGGACCTGCTGTAAATCCATTGACTCAGTATTCAGCGGCTATCGCTGACAATATTGTTACTATCACAACATAATGAAAAATCGAGTAGTTAATTTATTCATTACCCTGCCCTTAGCCAGTATTGGCCTATACATTTTTCTTCTTGTCGTAGCTATGGTTTCTTACAATGGTGGTAATACCATAAACCACCGTGGAATTGGATATTCATTTTCGTTAAATTTTCTTAGCGATCTAGGTAGAGCCAGTGGTTATGCAGGGCAAGATAATAGCCTGTCATTTTACAGTTTTAATTTATCGTTAGCTATTATTGGTGTGGCATTTTTGGCATATTTTTTATTCCTGCCTTCATTACATAATTTAAATCCGAGATCATTTTTCTTTTCCCGGATAGGCAGCTTTTTTGGGTGTTTTGCAAGCATTTGCTTTGCTGGTGTAGGACTAACTCCTGCTGATACACTAAAAGACATACACATATTTTTTGCTAACTGGGTTTTTCGCTCAATGAGTCTAGCTGTGTTATTCTATGCCTTAACATTTATTTACCTCAATAAAAATAATTTATATTTATCTCTATTATTTCTTTTAAGTGGAATTGTTATACTAGCTCATATAGTAATTGCCGATATAGACCTGGCAGTTTATATGTCTAATCCTCATTATGCACGAGTTTTATCTCAAAAAGCAGCTGTTATATCAATGATATTTGTGGTCCCATTAATGGCGATTATTAATTTGCGACAGCTCCGGGGTAGAACTATTTATCTGCGAATATTTGGTTAATTAGATAACTATAATGAAGGTAGAATATTAAAGTTTCAGTTTAGCCAAGGCGAGTTTTCTCTCTTTACGAGTCAGTTTCCTTTCAGCTTTGTATAGGTCTGTTTCAAGTTTTCTCGTTGAATATCGTTCACTTGGGGATTGCTGCTTCTTGAGCTGGCTAATAATTTGTTTTTTTGCAGCTAATGAATTCCTTTTTTCCTTTAATTGATTTTCTAATAAGCTATGAATGACTCGTTTCATATCGTCAAATTCCTGAACTTCAAATAACCGTGTAAGAAATACTATTTTTCCATCTGGTCCTAAAATAATATTCCTGGTGACACCACTATCGCGATCGGCAAACAGGGCGAATATATCCGCGCCAGGATCTAGGGCGATAGGGTAAGTGACTCGCACTTCTTTTGCAAACTTGGTAATAACATCTGCTGATTCATCTCGGTCTATGCCAATAACATTCAGCCCCATATTTTTGTAGACTTTCCAAATTTCCTTCTCTATATGAGGCATTTCTTCTCGACATACATGGCACCAGCTTGCCGTGAACTGTAGCATGGTGACCTGACCATTTAAATCTTCAAGAGAAGTTTGAGAACCATCAGGAAAATGAAGCACAAAATTAGGAGAATCATCACCAACGTATACAATATAACCACGATCATCTGGTGTCTTTGAGAAAGCAATAGTTAGAGATAGTAGAAAGAATAATAGTTGTTTATTCATAAATGAAAGCCATTGTCGCCCATCCACTCATCGCTAACAAACTTACTTAGATAGTTTCGAATATTATCTGGGAGAATTACAAGTACATTTTTATCGGAATCAAGATCTTGGGCAGCTTGTATAGCTCCCCAAACAACTGATCCAGAAGATCCACCGATCAATAATCCTTCTTCCTTGATCAGCCTACGGGCCATGGTGAACGCATCTTGATCATTGGTTTTTATATAGCGGTCCACAAGTTTATTATCGAGCACATCAGGGAAAAAATCATACCCAATACCTTCTACGTGATAGGTGTCCACCTCAGTGCCACCTCCTAAAATTGAACCAATTGGATCAATACCGACAACTTCAATGTCTGGAATGGCTTTTTTTAATCTTTTTGCCACACCGGTTATTGTCCCACCAGTACCAGCACCAATAACTACCATCGCCAAGTTCTTACCAAATTCATCAAGAATTTCTTCAGCCGTTCCAAAATAGTGAGCATCCGGGTTATTTGGGTTAGCGTATTGATCGAGTATATGAGAATTAGGTATTTCACTATGTAACCGTTTGGCTACTCCTAGGAGGCTTTCAGGATCATCATGAGCTGCTTCTGTTGGTGTGCGTA
>JBJKZU010000030.1:0-9999 GCA_045569095.1 Fidelibacterota bacterium | reverse complement strand
CCACCATGGTTTCTAATAATTGTGTCGCGATTACTACAGGTTTACCAGCTTTATTAGCCTGCGCAATAATCCTTTTTTGTACTAAGGGTACTTGTTCCTGTGGAATTTCTACCCCTAAATCTCCACGGGCAACCATTACACCATCAAACGTATTGATGATTTCATCAAGATGTTCCAGGGCCTCCCATTTTTCGATCTTTGCCATTACCGGTACATCAACACCTTTTTCTTTTAGTATAGCGTCAACAACTTCTTTGTCCTTTGGTGAACGCACAAATGATAATGCAATCCAGTCTGTTCCCTCATCAATAGCTAATGCCAAATCGGCAACATCCTGCTCAGTCAAAGACGGCATGTCTAAAGCAACGCCAGGAAAATTGACGCCCTTGCGTTTTTTAACCTTTCCGCCAATCACCACTTTAACTTTTAATGAATGTGCGTCAATCTTTTCCATCACCTCCAGCTGAACTCGGCCATCATTAATAAGAATTTTCCCGCCCTGAGATATTCTCCCAAATGAAAAACCTGATGAAATAATAATTTTTTCATCTTCTTCTTCTTGGTCATTGGCTATAACTATGTTTTGCCCAGCTTTCAACACCATATCATCTTTTACATATTTAATTCGGATTTTCGGACCAGCCAAATCAGTTAAAATACTAGGTTGATGCCCATCTCGATTATTTAGCTTTTTGATTTGATCAAACAGTGTTTTCTTTTCCAACAATGATCCATGTGACATATTAATCCTGAAGACATTCACACCTGAATTAATCATGTTCTGTAAGACTTTTTGGTCGGAGCATGCCGGGCCGACGGTAGCCAGTATTTTTGTTTTATTAGTGATTACCAGAACGAATGTGCGGTATTTTAACTTTTTACTTTATAAATACTATCAATTAACGGAGAAAGGAACGGCTAATTTAAACGGTTTAATTAACGCATCAAACTTTTCTCCACCATCTCTAATCATATTAAACATACCGTGCATTACGCCGAACTCCGTCATTAAGGGACAGAAACTGGTATAATCAAACGATTCACCTGGTTCCAATCGCGGTTGGTAACCAATCACGCCAGGGCCCCGAACTTCCTCAACATTGCCTTCTGCATCAGTGATGTGCCAATATCTGCCCAGGAGTTTTGCAGGCTGGTTACCTTCATTATGGATAGTAATATGGTAGGCATAAAAAAAACGCTTTTTTGTCGGATTAGACCGCTCTGGCAGATACTCGGTATTAACAACTATTCTTATTCCCCCTGTTTTGGTGTCTGACATTAAATACTGTAATTATTTCTTTTATTTATTTACCTTGGACGGTGAGAATCTAATAACTATAAATCTTACAATTTAAATATATCGGAACATGAAAAATCCAATATGAGCGAAACAATAAATAAATTAATAATTGCATTGATCATCATCCTAAGTGGCATGGTTATCATTAATCGCTCAAACCAGAATAAAATTGATCCTGGATCTGCTGAAATAATGTCATTTGAAATCCTGGGACACATTAAATACTTGGCTTCGGATAATTTGAAAGGCCGTTTACCAGGAACGCAAGGATCAAAGTTAGCCATTGATTACATTAGTAAGCATTGGGAAGCACAGGGTATTGAACCGGCTGGGACAAAAGGTTATAAACAATCTTTTTCCTTCATCAATAGCGTATCTCTGGGTCAAAGAAATATGTTACGCATTCGTAATTCAAGAAAAAAATATAGGGTGCAAAAAGATTTTATTCCCATAGGTTCATCTGGAAATGGAAGTGTAAATGAAGATGTTGTATTTATAGGATATGGATTTGATATAAATGACTCCTTGTCCTGGAGTGATTATGCAGACGTAGATGTGCGTGGTAAATGGGCGCTGTTAATATTAGATGGCCCGGATGGTGACAGTCCTCATTCACCTTATGGCAGACATAAATCATTAAATAATAAAATAATTGCCGCTAGGGATCATGGCGCAAGTGGTATTCTCTTTATTAATCGATTGGAAATTGCTGATGATAAAAACCTGAGGTCATTGCAATACAGACAAAGTTCTTCCACCGCAGGGTTGCCAATGATCCAGATAACACATTCGGTAGCTAATGAAATATTAATAAATCATTACCAGACAATCGCTGAATTACGGTCGAAATTAGACGAACAATTAATGCCATTATCATTCCTGGTAGATTGCAAAGTATCTGCCAATGTAAACTTAAAGTTCGCTAAAGAAACAGCAAGTAATATGATCGGGGTTATAGAAGGGAATGATCCAGTACTGAAAGATGAATATATCATTGTGGGTGCACATTTTGATCACTTGGGTTTAGGCGGGAGAAGATCGGGTTCTTTAGATCCAGATACGTTGATTATCCACAACGGCGCCGATGATAATGCGTCCGGCACGGCCGGTGTACTGGAATTAAGTCATAAATTGATGAGCAACAGAAACTTATTAAAACGAAGTGTGTTAGTTGTATGTTTCGATGCTGAAGAAAAAGGGTTGTTAGGTTCTAAGTATTATGCTGAAAACCCAGTACGGAATATCAGTAATACTGCAATGATGGTCAATATGGATATGATCGGAAGACTGAATGATAACCCAGTAATTTTGGGTGGAGTCGGTAGCTCCGATATTTTTGAAAAAATTATAGCAGATGCACGCAAAAACCATACTTTAGATATTGAAACAAATATGGGTGGTGTGGAATTTAGACGCAGTGACCATGCAAGTTTCTATCGCGAAAATATTCCTGTGTTATTTTTCTTTACGGGTGCACATCAGGATTATCATAAACCAACTGATGACTGGGATAAAATAGATTATCAGGGAGAAAAAGAGGTTCTTAATTTCATATATGACCTTATCATAGACGTTTCCCAATTAGAAGAAAAACCTACTTTCGCAGAAAGTAAAACGAATACTGCCAATGATCAGAATCCCGTATTTAAAATAACTTTTGGAGTAATTCCTTCATATAGCAGCCAGAAAGTTGGGTTGGAAATAGATGGTGTATCAAAAAAGGATGGCCCTGCCGCCAAAGCCGGCATGAAAAAAGGTGATGTAATTACTGCAATAGATGGAAAAGATGTTCGAAATATTTATGACTATATGGCAAGACTTGCAAATTTAAAACCTGGCCAGAAAGTTAAAGTAACAATAAATCGCAGCGGTGATAATATGGATTTAATCCTAGAACTATAATTAATTCTCTAAAATTCCTTTTTTTATCTCCCTGCGCAACTCCATTACAACACCTACATAATTATTAGAATGATTGTATGCAAATACGGATTTCCAATTCGAAGATCCTTTTGAGTAATCATTGTTGTTAGGTTTATAACCATTTTTCAATAGATAGTTAGCTATACTACCTAGCACATCGGGCCATTCATTATGATGCCGTATACTATCACCATCAAAATCAATGGCATAATTATTGAAACTGGATGGAATGAATTGACCAAAACCAAACGCACCAGCATAAGATCCCAATATTGAGTGTGGGTCTATTTTGTTATTATGACATAAAAGAATAAATTCAGCCAACTCTCTAGATGCCCATTTCCTCTTACGGGGTAATTGGTGGATCAATGTATACAAAGCATTGAATACGGTATATTGTCCATAATGTCTACCATAATTGCTTTCAATACCTACTAGACTTATCAGTAAATATGGATCAACAAGCATACTATCAGATACCTGCATTACCAATTTACTGTTCTCCTTAAAGAAGTTAATTCCTCCAATTAATCTTTTATCCGTCATAAATATTTTACGGTATACGTCCCAGCTTTTTTTCTCATAAGGATTATTAAAAGAATCAATGATCTTTGGGTGAATCTGTATTCCCGAATCAAGAAATGTACTTACTACATAATCCCTGGGAACATCCTTATTCCCAAGGTAGGCCCACACCTGTTGGAAAGCAGGATCATTTAATACATCTTCCCGAAGCGCTTCTTCATCACCAGCGAATAATAGAGAAATTATGATAAGCTGAAAAATTACTATTCCCCGTTGCATGTTATCCATAAAGCAAAAATTACTAAATTCCTTAAGTATATAATATATTTTCAGGTAAAATCAAATACCGATGAAAAATACTACATTAATTATTTATACCCTTTTACTATGTTTGATTTCATGTGGTAAACAAGCACGTCAAATAGAATTTTCTGGCCTTACAATGGGCACTACTTACAATATAAAAATAGTCCCAGGTAAATCTACTCCCTTATCAATTAACCTCATTCAACAAAAAGTTGATTCAGTTTTAACCAGCATTAATTACCAAATGTCGACCTATTTATTTGATAGTGAAATCACGCAATTCAATAATCATGAATCAACCGTATCATTCTCTATATCAAATGACTTTGCATTTGTAGTGGATCGAGCATTGTATTGGTCAGAATTAACAGACGGAGCATTTGATATCACATTGGTGCCGTTATTATATCTGTGGGGTTTTGGTCCTGGTCAAGAGGGTCAATTAGGCGATGTTTTTCCTGAAGAGAACACCGTTCAAAAAAGACTAACACACATAGGCTATGAGAAATTAACGACAAATAAATACTACCTTCAAAAAAAGGACCCTTACATAAAAATTGATTTAAACGCCATTGCTAAGGGTTTTGGCGTGGATGCGGTTTACTTCTTCCTTAAATCAATTGGCATGAACAACATAATGGTAGAAATTGGCGGCGAAGTGCGCACTAAAGGAAATAATCAAAAAAATGAACCATGGATGATTGCTCTGGAAACTCCTGATTTTGAAAGTACTGGAAATAAGACAGCTAGGTGGGCCATACGTTTAGAGGACCAGGCAATGGCTACATCAGGTGACTACAGGAATTATTACGAAATTGATAGTGTAAGATATTCTCATGAAATTGATCCAAGAACAGGATATCCTGCGCAAACAGGGGTTGCTTCAGCAACAGTTATAGCACCTAATTGTATGGATGCAGATGCGCTGGCAACCGCTTTAATCATTATGGGTACAGAATCAGGGTTACAGCTTGTTGAAAAACTGGATAATGTAGAAGCTTTCCTAATATTGCGGGAAGGAAACGATAATTATCGTACAATTAAAAGCAGTGGTATGAAAATAAGTACCCTGTGAACAAGGGGTTGTTTTACAGTTTCCGTAACCGAATATTACGATACCAAACTTCCTCCCCATGGTGCTGAAGACCAATATGGCCAGAGTTTGCTTTTGCAAAAAGAGGCATACTTTTAAATTTGCTCTTTGCTATCAATTCATTAATGGTATCACTGCCATATTCATAGATTAAGATCTTTTTTCCATTCAGCCAATGTTCAACCTGATTGTTTTTTACCTTGATCCTGGCCTCATTGAATTCGCCAACGGGATTTAAAAATTTTTCCGTTGGTGAAATTAGATCATAAAGAGAACCAGCAGACGTAACTGCTCTGTTGCCATCTGGATGCGCACTATCATCAAGTACCTGCATTTCAGGAGCCGTCTGCCAAATATAATCCGATTCTTCTGTAGCAAAATAAAATATACCACTATTGCCGGCTGGCGAGACCCTCCATTCAAGTACTAATTCAAAATTTTGATATATATCTTTTGTAATTATATCCACACGATTTCCACCAACTATTGTTTTTAACGCACCATTTTCTACTACCCATCCACCCTTTGGAAAAGTGTCCTGTTTATAACCGCGCCACTGATCAACGTTCCCACCATCAAATAGAATAACCCAATTTTGTGCTTTATCACTACAGCCATTAAAAATGATTAGAAACAATAAAATGGGTGTCATTATTTTCATAACTAGATCTTATTTAATTATAAGAATAACACCATTTCACTGATTTTCGAAATTGTAATCTGATTATAATTCTTTTATATAAATATTTCTGAAGTATGTGTTTGTATCCACATCATGATTCTGCAGACCAATATACCCTTCTTCAGAAAAATCTACTACTTTACCGCTTGGTTTTGCGAGCCAATCATTAACTTGCTCACCATTCAGTTCCACTTTAATCCGACTATCCTGAAAAGTAATTTTATAATGATTCCATTCACCAGTTGGTTTAGATGCATCTTTTGAAGCTGCCTGTGCATCATATACTGCTGCAGTTTTATGTTTGCCTTTACCAGCGTCATTTATTTGTATCTCAAATGAATGATAAATATAGTTATCACTTACAGGAATATCCGGAACCCGGAGAAATATGCCTGAATTTGCTTTTTGTTCAGATGTTTTATAATCCAGTTCCAAAATAAAATTCTTGTATTTTTTTTCACTGTACCAAAATAGACCCATACCACCATGGGACTCTAAGACGCCTGTTTTACTATCCAGTGTAAAATACCCCGGTCCATAATGATTCCAACCATGTTTAGAATATTTACCAATCTTTTTTTTTAATATTCGAGTAGCATCTTTTGTATTATGTTGAGCGTAAACAATGCAGGCCACCAAAAATAATATTAATAACCTGGGCATTATTGACTCCTTGGATTCCATTCTCCGCGTGCTACCGCCGGTATAAAAGTATCAAGATCAGGGTGTGGAAAAGCAATGGTTTTACCCTGTTCAGCGCTCATATAAGCAGTCATTAATAATTCTGTAACATTTACGCCATCACTAAAATTTTCTTTCGGGCGTTTGCCAGCTAAAAACGATTCTACCATATGACGGTTTTCTGCTGTATACCCATAGACTTCAGCTTCATTACTTACCACGGGCATACCGCCTGATTCAGCATTTTGTTTTTCAACAAGGTCTTCGCCAGCTTCCCCAGAAACTTCACGGCTAAAAAATACCTTTAGGTCAGGATCAAGTGTATTAACAAACATAGAGTACTCTGGGCCGAACAGTTCCATACTAAGTCGTAAACCTTCACCTACAAAACACCAAGATGTAGTTGTTTCTACAATGATTTTCTCACCATTTTCATCGAGATACTCAATAAGTGATCGAGCGAAATCCTCAGAAGGTCTTTTTGAATAATCTATCTTACCGCCACTATTTTTTAATAATAGGTCAACGTATTTTGGTCGCTGCCATTTGAGACAATCAGTATGTGCGCTTACACTAATTGGTTTGATGGAATCACGTGGTTTTCCTGGCTCCGTAAGCATAAAACGAGCCTCCTCAACGGAATGACACATCATATCATTTAATACACCACCGCCTTGTAATTCACCTTCCCAAAACCAAGGCATATGTGGGCCACTATGCTCTTCTGCTGCTCGCGCTAAAAAGGGGCGTCCGGTAGTGGCCGCACCACGTTCCCAAATAATATCTTTACCTCTAGTGATTGATGGTGCGAATACCTGATTTTCCAGATAGCCATCTAAAAGACCTGCGCTTTGGGTTAACTCTAATACTTTCTTGGCCTCTGAAACATTACGACCAAGAGGCTTTTCACATGTGACGCCAACCAAGTTACCTTTACCGTTATTAACTGCATATGCTATTTCATCAAAAGTTTCAATTCGGGTATAATTTGGTGAACAAACCCATATTGCATCGATATCAGGATCAGCAATCATTGTAGTTATGCTATCAAATACTTTTGCAGGACCGACCCCAAGATTGTTAGCTAATGCAGCTGTGTCTTCCGCAGATTGTTTTGTTTTTGAAAAAACGCCGATCACATCAACATCGCGTACACCAAGCAAAGATTGAATATGAAAACGTGAAATAAAGCCGGCACCAAGAAAACCAATACCTAATCTTTTTTTACCCATTGATGTTATACCGATTGCGGCTCTACTTCGGTTGTTTTATGGTCATCTTTAAAAAACAAAAGGAAGACAAAAGCCATTACAGTACATAACACTGCTGGGACAAAGAAAAACTTCCACCATATAGTTGTTCCATCTGCTAGTTTAAATGTGTCCCATATATAACCAGTAAATAATGTACCTAAATAATTTCCTACTCCTAAAGTAAAAAAAGTGAGCATCGCTTGTGCCGAAGCACGCATATCATCACTTGCCTTCATATTTACATAGATCTGGGAGGTAACAAAGAAAAAAGCATAACCGAACCCATGCAGCGTTAGCGAGCCAACTATAACAGATAAATTAGGTACCATAAACAAGAAATACCTAATTGGCCAAGCTAGAATACCAATCACCATTGTAAGTCTGATCCCGAATTTCTGAATGGAAACATGCAATAAAAAAAGCAACACCACCACTTCTGCTATCTGTGCCACCGTTTTTATGGCTGTTAACCAAGCTTCTTCTGCCCCCATATCCAATAAAAACGGGGCAGTTGGTATATAATAAAATTGTAATTCAGTGGTTACAACAAAAGATGCCAGCATAAATATCAAAAAATTTCTATCTTTAAGTAACGAAATTGCTTCAAGAAATGCGTATGGGTTAGTTTTGCTGGCAACAGGAGGCGTATTTGGCAAGGTTAAGCAATATGCACCCATAATAATCGACATGACAGCTGCAAACATTAATAAGTCGCTACCTCCAGCCCAATCCTGAGTATTCCACTGACTGCGCATAATTGTAACCATCCAACCTACAGCGATCCATCCAATAGTTCCCCACATACGAATTTTTCCAAATTCGACTTCCGCATTTTCTAGATTTCGAAAACAAATAGAATTTGTCACAGCCAATGTCGGGGCATAAAAAAGACAATAAACAAACATCCAAGTCCACATTGGACCAAATTCATTCTGAATAGCTGTAAAATAAAGAAGGACACCACCCACGAGATGAGCTGAACCTAAAAACAATTGTGTAGGCATTAATCGATCAGCAATCTGGCCCCCAACAAAAGGTGCGATTATACAACCCAACCACAAACAACCATATATGGCTGCAATTTCACTACCAGCAAATCCAAGTTTGTCAAGATGAGCTCCTAAGGCTGTTGTCCATGACCCCCAAATTGCATACTGCAAAAACATCATGATACCAAAACGTGTTTTCAAATCACTCATAGTTATAACCACATCATAAAATTTTCTATTAGGAGTGAATAAACGTTTTTTTAAACAAAATATCATTCACTATTTTACTCCTAAAAAGTGTGTTTAATTGCTACCAATATATTTGGAATAGATAATAACGAAGATTCTCGACAAAAGCAAATAACCAGCCTTAATAAACCTGAATATATTTAAAGTTATTTAGTAATATAGATTACCTATTTAAAAACACTTACTCAGGGTTCAATCAATACTTTTTAATACAATGGAGAATTAAATACAACTATGTTTTTTCAAAAAGATAAGATATCACTATTAATAGTCCTATTCTTAGTATTTGCCGGATGTCAGTCAAAAAAGTCCTCACCAGCAACAGACGATAATAAAAATCCCCAAGAATCAGTATTAATTCGAGAGGAACTCGTTGATAGATCAACACAGGTTCCTACGGATAGTTCTCTTTATAAGAATCCTGAATTGCCTGTAATGGAACGTGTCCGCGATCTGCTGAGCTATATGACACTAGAAGAAAAAATAGGTCAAATGACTCAAGTAGACAGACAATTTTTAGAAAGTGATAATGATATCGGTGCCTATTTTTTAGGGTCGCTATTAAGTGGCGGTGGTTCTACACCAGCAAAAAACTTCCCAAAAGCCTGGGCAGAAATGTATGACGGCTTTCAAAATATTGCATTATCTACCAGGCTTGGAATTCCACTAATTTATGGTATTGATGCGGTGCACGGTCACAATAATGTGGTTGGTGCTACAATATTTCCGCATCAAATAGGATTAGGATGTACGAATAACCCACAATTAATTGAAGATGTGTACCGGGCAACTGCAGTGGAGGTAGCAGCTACGGGAATAGATTGGAATTTTTCACCCAATCTTGGTGTACCAAGAGATGAACGCTGGGGGCGGACCTATGAAGGTTTTGGTGAAACCCCTAATATTGTTAAATCAATGGCGGCGGCGGCCGTAAGAGGTCTTCAATCTGAACGATTAGATAGTCCGACTAGTATATTGGCCTGTGCAAAGCATTTTAT
>JBJKZU010000029.1:0-10424 GCA_045569095.1 Fidelibacterota bacterium | reverse complement strand
CGATGGGGGAGAATTTTTATAATATCCTGGATTTCAAATTGCGATTTATTTTTCACAACCTAAACCCGAATTTCAGTCTAATTGGTCGCTGTATACTTTCCGGATCATTTTCACGAATTCTACATTACTAGCATGCCCACTACGTGCGGCAGTTACATGACCTTTTATAGATATGCCTAGTAAAGCTAGATCGCCAATCAGATCCAGGGTTTTGTGTCGGACAGGTTCATTATGAAAACGTAAAACTTTACCATTGAGAATACCGTTAGCTCCTTGAATTACTTTCTCCTCGATTCCAAATAAATCACGAAGGTGATCAATCTCGCCATGCTCTATTCTTTTATCTACAATTACAACTGCATTCTCCAAGCTGCCGCCTTTTATTAATCCCTGTTCTCTTAATTTTTCCACTTCACTTAAAAAACAAAACGTCCTTGCTGGAGCCACATCACGAGCAAAGTCTTCTTCCATATTATAGATTGCTTCGTATTGTGTTCCCAATGCAGGTAATGGATACTCAACAAGAAATGTAACTCTAAAACTATCCGCAGGAACTACGTGGATATCTATCTCTTTATCTGGATCAGAATAGACAACAGGTCTGCTGATATCCAAGACATTTCGATTTTCACTCTGTTCGACAAATTTTACAGACTGTAATGCCTCAACAAAATCTTTGGCACTGCCATCCATAACAGGCGCTTCTTTACCCGTTAATTCAATTAGAACATTGTCAATTCGCAAACCGGATACTGCAGCCAATGCATGTTCAACTGTATAAATCCTTACGCCGTTTTGCCCTATGGTTGTACCGCGAGATATATCCACTACATGTTCAATGTCAGCTCTTATTTCAGGACTTCCAGTAATGTCCGTTCTTGAAAATTGGATACCATAGTTCTCAGGCGCAGGTTTAAAAGTAATAGTACTCTCAACGCCTGTATGCAACCCAACGCCAGTGCAAGATACAGGTGCATGAATAGTTCTTTGTTTACGGTCTATGTTAGTCACTTTTCAAGTTTTTTTAATCGCTTTTGCATCCTGACCACCTCTAAATATACAGCTTCTCGCTTATGTTGTTCTCTTATTTCCCGGGCTGGCATCCCTGCGTACACTTTACCTCCCGTCAATGATTTTGAAACACCAGTTTTTGCCGCTAGTACAGACCGTGCACCAATTGTCACGTGAGGTGCAACACCAACATGTCCTGCAAATATACAAAATTCTCCAACGTCTACGCTACCAGCAATAGTCACTGCCGCAGTTAATAAACACCCTTTACCCAAGCGAACATTATGCGCCAAATGAACATGATTATCTAATTTACACTGATTTTCTATTATAGTATTTCCTATGGTACCCCGATCAATAGCACAATTAGCCCCGATCTCAACATCATTTCCAATGATCACATAACCATTCTGAGGTATTTTATGATTTATATCTTGATCTGTGACGAAACCAAAACCATCACTGCCAATTACTGTGCCGCTATGAATGATGGCATTATCACCAATATTGGTGCCATGGTAAATATGTATATTGGAAAAAATCTTACAATTTTTTCCAATTGTAGTTTTCTGATCGATTACTGTGTGCGAACCAATATTTGAATCGTCCCCAATTATAACTCCAGCTTCAATAACAGAAAATGGCCCAATGGTTACATTTTTACCAATCTTAGCTTTTGAATCAACATAGGCATTTTCATTAACACCACTCGTGTATTGCAATTTTGGTGTAAACTCACCAAGGATTTTAGCAATAGCTAATTGTGGATTATGGTGGATAATACCAGGTTTATTATCCAGTAAAGATGCTTCAGGAACAACGACAGCAGACGCACCAGTGGTTGGCAAATATTTTTTATATTTTAAATTGCCTAAAAATGTTATTGTGGACTCACGTCCATTTTTAATTTCTGATACACCAGTTATCACCATAGTTGGATCACCAACAATTTTCCCTTTAACAAGGTCGGAAAGTTCTGATAATGTTGTCAAACCTGCTAGAGATTTTAGTTTTCTTCGGGCAAACTATATTTTCTTAATTCATAAAGAACATCATCGGTCAAATCATACGTAGGGTTACCAAAAAGAAGTGAAACTGATCCATCAATAATAAAATCATATTCTTTAGTCGCTGCTACTTTATCAACTGCACGTTTCACTTTGCTTAAAATCTCAAATTCCATTTGAGCCTGTTTCTTATAAAGTTCACCCTCCGGCCCTACTTTTTGTGCCTGGAATGCCTGAATTGTTTGTTCTCGTCCCGCCATTTCCTGTTCTTTTTCTCGACGCCACTCCGGCGAACTCATTAGGCGCTGAGTTTCATACGATTTTTTCATACTATCTAAACTCATAAGCATTGTTTGATATTCAAACTGTACTTTTCGGAATTCCATCTGTAACTGCGATTCAGCATCCTTGAATTCCTCAAATTCTGCTCGAATACGATCAGATTGTACAAAACCGATCTTACTTTGTGAAAAAATATTCGGAGTAGCTACCATTAGAACCATTAACCCAAATAATAATTTTCGCATTATGATACCTCTTTTATTAATTGTCACTAAAATACATTACCAAATATGATTGTATAATTCCAGCCTGGTTTTTCACCAGTATTATCAATCACATCAAATCCATAGCCCATATCAAATCCCAACACACCCATCATGGGCATATAAAATCTTATGCCAATTCCTGCAGATCTTTTCAATGTAAATGATCCCTCTCGCGGAAGATCAAATGATTCAGTCATATTTGCCGTATTCCACACATTTCCCATTTCCGCAAATAACAAACCATAAATTACAGGGTTTTCTGAAATCGGAACACGAAATTCTGTAACGGATCGCAATAAGGCATTACCACCCATAGGTCCCGGACTAATAGAATTATCTGGATATCCTCTTAACATATTCCCGTAAGGCATTCCATTGCCACCCATTATAAATTTTTCATCGAAGGGGATTAATGTTCTTTCATTGTCTAGATTTTTTAGCGGCTGGATTACACCAATTTTGAAGGAACTCGTCAATACAAATTTCCAGAATGTAGGCGAAAACCATTCGAAATTCAATACATGTTTAAAAAAGTCCTCATTTCCACCCAATACATTACCAGATAAAGTCGATTCCCATGTAAACTTCGATCCACGAGTTGGAAACTCGTGGTGATCACGGCTATCCCTGGTCAAGACCTGTGTGATGCTATTACCAAGAGTTGTACTTAATCCTTTAACATATTGATCCAGTTCTTCGGCGGTGCCTTCATATGTTTTATTCATTGTTCTCATCACCCAATAACCACGAAAATAGTCATCCGGCCATTTAAATCTTCTACCCCATTGTACTGAACCGCCGAGCATTCTCAAGTCAAGGGGAAAATAATAGCTTGTACCCTGACCGCGAAATGTAGAATAGAATGAAAATCCTACCCGATTTGGTGTATCAAATATCATAGGATCCACAAAGCTTATACTAAAACTCTTGAATTGAGAAGTTGGTTGAGAAGAATAAAAATTATACCTAGAACCTATATTATAACTAATCGTGAATTGTTGACCCATACCTCGAAAATTGGCGAATTCTACTCCAACACCGCCTGATAAACCATATACACCACTGTATCCAATATTAGCATTGGCACGATCTGCCGATTTTTCTTCCACTACAATATCTAAATCAACTTCATCTTCGTCAACAGGCGCCACATCCGGTACTACATTAGAGAAATAATTCAAACGCAATAAATTTCTTTGGCTGCGGATTAACATTTCTCGGTTGAAAATATCTCCCGGGAATATGCTTAATTCCCTGCGGATAACATTATCACGGGTATGATCATTGCCCGTGATATAAATATTGCGCACATTTACCTGATGGTTTTCTACTATTGGGAAATGAATATCTAATGAATCTTCACCAACAGGAGTAAATTGTGGATCAATACGACTGTATATGTAACCTCGATCCATATACAATCCTTGCATATTATTATAGACAGCTGCGTTAAACTCTTCTTCATTAAAATAATCACCGCGTTTCAGGTTAAGGGCTCTATTTAATATTTCATTATTATATAATGTATTTCCATCCCAGGAAAAATTTCTGTAACGATAGCGGGGACCTTCAATTACACTAATAATTATATCAATACGTTTCTGTCCATCATTAACTACAGTCGTATCCGATAGAATGGTAAAATCGCGGTAACCGTTATTGCGGTAAAACTTCTCTAAAGCTAGTTTATCCTCATCAAATTTCTTTCCATCAAAGTAAGACCGCCAAAATAAATACCATCTTTGCTGTTTCGTTTCTTTAAGTACGCGGCGTAAACGGAAACCAGAATAAGATTCATTACCTTGGAACCGTATTTTATTAATCTTTACCTTATCATTTTCTGTAATAGTAAATAAGATGTCTTTTGTAAGATCATATTTTCGTTTTTCTTTATCAGAAATTTTATCATCAATTTTATTATCCGGATCAACCAACCTAGCCTCAATTTCAGCAAGCAAGAAGCCATCCTCTGCATAAAAATCTTTTAGTTTAGTGATGGACTCAACAAGTTCGTGAGGTTTTATCCGCTGGCCCGTATAAAACTCTAATTCATCCTGGAACTGTTTATCCTTTAGTTTTTTATTCCCCTTATAATGTACAGTACCTAGAATTGGTGTTTCCTGAACTTGGATTGTTATGAAAAAACCATCAGATGTTTCCTTATCAATATTAATCTGAACATCGTTAAACAAACCTAATTGCCAAAGTCGCTTAACTGCTCTTGAAAAATCTGCAACGTTAATTACTTCATTCTGACGGAGTCCAGCTGTATAACGAATCATAGTCTCTGAAGCAAGTTTGTTGCCATCAATTTCCACACCAAGTAATTTTACTTCTTGTTGGGCACTGGTTGGAATTACACTGCTTAGAATTATTAAACAGACAATTGAAATTCTGTTAATCATGCTTCATCCAATTGTTCGCTAATACGACCAAAACGTCGCTCTCGATCCTGAAAATCTGCTACGGCGTCCAATAATTCCTTTTCTTTGAATTCTGGCCAATAGGTATCCGTTACATAAATTTCTGAATAAGCAATTTGCCAAAGTAGAAAATTGCTGATTCTCTGATCACCGCCTGTACGAATCAATAAGTCAGGATCTGGTATATTAGCTGTATCAAGTTCGTTTACAATATCACTCTCGCTAAGTTTATCTGGTTTAATTTCTCCGTTTACGGCTTTTCTTGCAATTGATTGTACCATTTTTAAAATCTCTTGACGACCTCCATAACTTAGCGCAAGGATTAAATTTAACCCTGAATTATGCTCTGTTATTTTTAAGCCTTTTTCCATTCCCTTTCTTGCATCATCAGGTAATTCATCCATATTACCAATGGTAGTTAGACGAACATTATTTTTATTGAGATCATTTATTTCGCGCCTAATAGTCAAAAGTAAAAGCCCCATTAGAGCTTTAACTTCTTTTCTTGGTCGACTCCAATTTTCAGAAGAGAAAGTATATAATGATAAATGTTTGACCCCAATATCACCACATTTTTTTGTTATGACACGTACTGAATCAATGCCTTCTTTATGACCTGCAATTCTTGGTAAAGAATGCTCTTTCGCCCAACGCCCATTACCATCCATTATAATAGCAATATGCTTCGGTATATTATTCTTATTAACAATACTATCTTCTTTATCCTTTACAGGCATTGGTTATTCTAAGATTGCACGAAAAAACGCGGGCAAAGTTACCTACTCAGTAATCCTTTATTCAATAAATTGTCATTATTATAATTAGTACAGACCTAACGTCCTTTGATTAAGATGGTTCCTCATATAATTCAGCAATATGATGATCAAAAGAAGTGATGTTTTCTGGTATCAAATTTAAACCGAAGAATTCTCCCTTACACTTGTAACAGACAATAGTATCTCGAACGCGATTATATAAAAACCAATCTACTAAAGCTACAATTGCCAGACTGATACCATAGGTAATAGGAACTAGTAAAATACCAAAAATTATTATTCCACATCCCAATAATCTGTTAAAGTCCTTTTGCCGGTAAAAATGCGACCCACTACATGCTGGACATTTATTGAATTCATTATAATTATCCCAAACCAATTGGTCTTCACCATATTTACATTCAACTACCTCTACTAGTGAATGCTTGGTTTCACAAAGCTCACAAAAGAAATAAGGATCTATCAAAGGATTAATCCAAATTGAAATGTATAATTTTTATAAAATAAATCTCCAAAAATAACCGCTACAACTGATACATATAGTAGGCCTGTTGCACTTTGGGTAGATTGTATTATAATTGTGCGCCAAATAAATCCATTTAACACAAATGGTACTAGTACACCAAAAAATATAGCAATAGATAATAAAAAGCCTTCATAAGTCCATAAAAAACTGCCTAATGACTGCACAATTCCATAACTATCCTCTACCTCAAAAATTAAAAGACCATAACAATTCCAAATTGCGCGTATACCCAATAATATCCATAATAATATGACACTGTGTCGGAGTAGGCGAATGGGCAGCTGGATAACATTCAGATACCAGTGACCAAGAATCATTGCAAAAAACACTGATGCTAAAACAGTATGTCCAATTATGATTATTAAATGATTAATGATATTAATATCGTAGGGAATGAGCTCAATACTCATAATTGCCAGAAATAAAATGCCTAATATTGATGGGATAGATATTATAAAATTATTGATACGTTTTGAATTCCAGTAAATCGCCGTAACAAAAAGTTGAACTAGTATCCATATTGATCCCACAATAAAATGTGCTTGGCCTGTATTTAATAGATAAAAAAATAATACGCCAAGGGTGCCTACTATTGATACCATTCCTTGGTTAAACCGATAAAAACCACCATCAATTAACGTACGTGGTGTGAGCCATAGTAAAAGTGGATAAACAGCAGCAAACCCCGTAAAAGTAATTGCCAATATCTCTGAAAGATATGCTGACATTACTTATTCAATGTTTAATTCACTAATTGGGAAATAATATTTTCTGTAATGATCCTAAATATTTCAGAGACAGTTGATTGTGGATTACTTAAGATTATTGGCTTGCCTTCATCCGTAGCTGACATTACTTCCATTGATATGGGTATTTTACCAAGCAATGGCACACCTAGTCGTTCACTTTCTTGTGAACCACCTCCTGATTTGAATAAATCAATCGGGAAAGAAAAATTCCCTTCTTCGTCAGTATTTATTTCTTGATCGATACCTTGAAAGACCATTCTTAAGTTCTTTTGAGCAATCCCATCCGTAGTTTTTACCATTCCTTCCAATTGTAATCCAGACATGTTCTCAACAACACCAAGAATAGGGGTATGTACTTTACGAAACATATCGGCACCCTTACGAACATCCGCTAAAGCAATATCCTGAGGTGTTGTAATTATTACTGCACCAGCCATGCGAAGTTTTTGGGTAAGGGTCAATTGTATATCACCTGTTCCTGGTGGGAGGTCAAGTATGAGAAAATCCAATTTTCCCCAGCTAACATCATTAAAAAATTGTTCGGTCATGCGACTTACCATTGGTCCTCGCCAAATGATAGGAGTTTCATTTCCACTAATAAATCCAAAACTCATTACTTTCAAACCGTATTGATCAAAAGGGACTATCTTACGATCTTGTGTCATTTTTGGACTTTCATTGAATCCAAGTATTATCGGCAATGAAGGGCCATAAATATCCAGGTCAAGTAATCCCACAGTATATTTCTTTTCTTTCAATGCTAAAGCGATATTTGCAGCAACAGTTGATTTACCGACTCCACCTTTTCCTGACGCTACTGCAATCACATTTTTAATTTGATCCAGATTAAATTTCTGTTGAACTGGAGACTGTGGTGATTGCGGCGGTGGTCCTTGTTGGGGCCCATCATCTATAATCTTAATATCGACCTGTTTAAAATATTGCGATAACTTATTCTTAATTTCATCAATAACTATCTTCTTTTTCTCATCATTTTGGGTTTTTATCGTCAGTTCAATTTCTACAGTATCTTTACTAACATCTACATTTTGTACCATACCAAAGGATACAATATCGCGGCTGAAACCAGGATATTGTATTGCTTGCAAGAGTGTTAAAACTTCAGATTTTTTCATATCTTTATTAATGGGAGAAAAAAACGGCTGTTGATATCAACAGCCGCAGGATTAACGAATTAAAATGTGGTTTAACCGGGGAATTCTTGCCCAAACCATTCATAATTTATTTTTGTGAATTTGCTCCATTCCTCAGGGACTTCGCTTTCTTCAAATATAGCTTCTACCGGACACTCCGGTTCGCAAGCACCACAATCAATACATTCCTCTGGATCTATATAAAGTTGTTTCCCCTCTGGGTCAAATCCATCTGCTTTCGCCTCAGCACCAGCCCCAGTTTTATCTTCTGGCCCATGGATACAATCAACAGGGCAGACTTCTACACAGGCTGTATCGCAGGTTCCAACGCACGGTTCAGCAATAATATAAGTCATTATTATTCTCCTACCTTTATTTAACTTAAGAAAAAATATTATTCAAATCTAAAGGCTGGAATTTAGACGCATTTTTTCCAATCAAAAAATGGTTTTGGGTAATATATTGCCTAATCTTAACTAAGGTTATAATTTCACAATCTTTTAGGAAAACAATAATGGCAGACTCTTATAAATACGAACATTACAAAACAGTTCCAGAGCCAGCAGAAAAAGTCAATTTTAAAAAGAAAAAACCAAAATTGATTGCAGTTGTGGATGAAGACAACTGCACGGGCTGTCAGGTGTGCGTACCTTTTTGTCCTGTCGATTGTATTGAACCAGTGGCAATGGAAAAATATGGCATTCCAATTCCGCCAGTACAAGTGCGTTTTGATGAGTGCATTGGATGTCAAATATGCGCTCGCGTATGTACAAAACTCACATGGGATGCTATTCACATGTTACCAACCGCGGAATTCGAAGAGACTTACAATACCACTGTAGCCGACTAAATTTGTCAAAAAGCTCTAGCCCAAGCTATTATCTTGTATTGGATCAGGGTACTTCTTCAACAAAAGCATTTCTTTTCGATGAAAACTTAGATATTCCGTTCAAGGATCATATCAAACATTCACTTGAGTATCCTGCAGATCATCAAGTTCAATCAGACGCTCTAGAAATCGCCCGTGCGTGTAAAGAACTTACTAAAAAGGCCATTAACTTTTCGCAACACGTAGGGGGATATATATCTTCAGCAGGATTAGCGGTCCAGCGTTCTACATTCCTTTTCTGGGATAAAAGTACTAAAAAACCTTTGACAGCAGCTATCAGTTGGCAGGATAATCGTTCAAAGGATATTGTTGCAGATATGGCAAATGAATCTGATAGAATATTTAATATTACGGGAACACCTTTTAGTCCACACTTTGGAGGTGCAAAATTTTTGCATTTTACAAAAAATGACCCAATTCTTAAGAAATCAGTCCTAACTCAAAAAACATGTTTCGGACCACTGAGTACATTTCTTACACACTACCTAACAAATACGCTAGTTATCGATTATTCTATTGCTTGTAGAACTCAATTGCTTGATTTGAACAATCTCAAATGGAGTAACGATCTATGCAAACTCTTCCATTTTCCAAATAAATCATTATTTCCTCTATGCAATAACGTTCAGTCATTTGGAAAAATGACACTTGATGGTATGCATATTCCATTAAATGTGGTTATTGGCGATCAACAAGCAGCACTTTTGGGGCAAGGAGGCTGGGATTCAGGTAGTATTGGAATCAACTTTGGCACCTCAGGATCGGTCTGTGTTAATACTGGTAAAAATCCGATTATTGTTCCAAATCTATTAAGCAGTGTTCTTAACTCAGATCAAGAAAAGATGATTTTCATGTTGGAGGGCACTATTAATGCATGTAATTCTCTATTTTACTGGCTGGAAAAAGAATTAAATATTGATCATAAAGACATGGTGTGGCATGAACGTTGTATAAATGAAAGCACAAATGGTATTTTTATCCCAGGTGTTACAGGTATAGCAGCACCATATTGGAAAAGCGGGTTAGGTACGGTAAAAATAGGCCTTGAGAATGCAAAAAATAATGAAATCATTCGAGCCGCAATGGAATCAATTGGATTTTTGGTACACGATATAATTAAGCAAATGGATCTAAAGGATGCACTACCTGACATGCTAACAGCAAGCGGAGGAGGCGCCAGAGCACCGTTGCTACAATTCATCGCAGATATGCTCATGATCACTGTTGGTCATATTTCTTTGAAAGACCGGACCGCCATAGGGGTATTCCAATTACTCTACAAGAAAAATACAGGACACTACTTATCTGTAGGCGCGGAGTGCGATGAAATCTTCGAGCCAA
>JBJKZU010000028.1:0-34224 GCA_045569095.1 Fidelibacterota bacterium | reverse complement strand
CGCTGCATTATTCTTCAGTAATGTGATCGAAGATAGTATATCCAACCAGTACAAATACTATTACAAAAGTTATCATCAAGAGAACCCAATATTGCCAATTCATAAATGGTAAGCCCTGAAACCAACCATTGGTAGCTTTTACAGAAGCAATTAGCAACGGGGAAACAAGAGGGAAAAGGAAAATCGGTAACAGGATTTCACTCATTTTTGCCCGCATTGCTAATCCGCTAACCAAACTACCTATAGCCATGATACCTAGATTGCCTATGATTATTATCATAATCATGATTAACCAATTATTGGGTAGAGATAAGCCCATAAACATAACAAATGGTGGAATAATTACGGTTTCAAAAATAATCAGTAAAATAGTTCCACTAATCCATTTAGCTAAAAATATTATACCTCTATCAACCGGGGCTGATATAGAAAGGCTAAAAGCATCAAATTCTTTTTCCAGTACAAACATTCTGTGTAATCCTAACGCACTTGCAAAAAGAATAATTACCCAAAACAATCCTGGAGCAAATGAACGATACATTGCCGGAGACGCACTAAAAGCCAGAGCATAAATCAAAACCATCGCAAGTCCAAACGCAAGCATCGAAATTGTAATTTCTTTGGTACGCAATTCCAGAAGAATATCCTTCCGCACTAATGACCAAAACATCTTTATTGCAATACATTCATAATTGTTTTCATATCAATACTACTGGAACTTTGATCAATTTTTAAAGAACCTCTTTCTAGTAATAATAAACGGTTACAAAAAGATAATCCCCATTCTACATCATGAGTCACAAATATCATTGTACGATCTTTCATTTTCCAAGTATTTAAACAATCCAGTGCTAAATTTTTCCCTTCAATATCTAAGCCAGAAAATGGTTCATCAAAAAAAAGAATGGACCAAGGCAATAAATTTGCCAAAGCGTACTTAAGTCGCTGCAACATGCCTTTTGAATAAATTTTTATAGGGTCATTAATCTGTTCAGATAATCCGATATTTTTTAGGGTGATGATGATATTTTCTACTACTGGGAAAGCACCATGAATTCTGCACGCAAACTCCATATTTTCAATAGCTGTAAGCGAAGGATATAACCCTGGCTCATGGCCTAAATAAAGAATTCCTTTTCTTGCGGACGCCTGACCTTTGAATATATCAACATCATTATAGAATACAGTTCCACCATCCGGCTGGCTAACTCTCGCTAAAATCCGTAGTAACGTTGACTTACCTGCACCATTTTTCCCTGTAAGTGCTATAACATCTCCATCATTCACTCCGAAGGAAAGATTGCGCAAAACCGGATTATGATAGAAACTCTTATTAATATTAGCTACAGCTAACACTACTTAACCTACCTAATTTGATAAGATTAATTTGATTTTAGCTATGATATCTGAAGTCTCCTGAACCAATTCTATTCTTGTAAGGTTGTAATCATCTTTATCCAAATTACCAATATCATATTCTGCATCTATATATTGAATTTCTCTGTATAAAATCGATTTTCTGCGATCCAGGGCATCCAGCGTATCCTGACTATTCGATGGATTAAATTTTATTTCCTTGAATAATGGCCATATCGAGTATAGAAAAACCACCAAAAAAAGAAAAAAGAGCATCAACATTGAAAACGAAAACATTACGTTAATAGTTTTTCTCGTTTGGAGGGCCAGAGTGCAATTAACGTACCCAGCACAAGCATATATCCACCATACCAGACAAACTGAACCAGGGGATTAATCATAATCTGAAAAAAAACAATACCATTATCAGTATCAATACTTGAAAACACTGAATAAATATCCCGTTTTAATGTAGTGTATATATCAAGTTCACTATGTGGTTGTCTACGTTCAGGATTAGGGTCACGATGAAAATATATTCTTTTCTCAGGTCGTAGTGTTGTTATGTTTTTACCATCTTTTCCTGTTACTAGTAACTCTGATATCCAAGCAAAGTGATTGGGCCTTTCTTCTTCCCGCAATTGTATAAGCTCAAAATTAATATCTCCAAGATGTTCACGTTCATTAATGCCTAACCCAAACTCTTTCTTTAAATTAAAAGCCTGGCCAGTAAAACCGATAAACATTAGTACAATTCCTAGATGTACAAAGTAACCGCCATATCTGCTACGATTTTTCCTGATCATCAATCGAAATGCTACAAACGAAGATTCATCAAAACGGTTCACTCGCGCTTGAATCCCACGTTTAAACTCAGTAACGATTGCTACCACAACAAAAACAGAAAGCATTAGCGAGATAACCACATAGCCCCGGAAACCAGATAATAAAAATATTATTGCCGCTATTAACGAAAGTCCAATAGGAATTGAAAAATATTTTTTAAAATTACTCCAAGAAGTTCTACGCCAGGCAAGTAATGGACCAACACCCGTTAGCATTAACAATAATAGACCTATTGGAATATTAACCTGGTTAAAGAAAGGCGGTCCTACTGTAATTTTAGTTCCCTTTACCGCTTCGGATATTACTGGAAAAATAGTACCCCAAAACACAGCAAAACACATGGTTACAAAGACAACATTATTAAATAAAAATCCGCTCTCTCTCGATGTGAGTGATTCTATATGTTTATTAGATTTCAGTTTCGGTAAACTATGGAAGATTAATATCGCACAAACGGTTACAATAATTGCAACGAAAGCAAGAAAAATTGGTCCAAGCGGTGATTCAGTAAAAGAATGAACAGATGACATGACACCGCTACGGGTAAGAAAAGTGCCAAAAATGGTTAATGCAAATGTGAGCATAATAAGGATCGCGTTCCATATACGAAGCATATTTTTCTTTTCTTGGATGATAATAGAATGCAAAAACGCAGTGCCAGTTAGCCAAGGCATAAAAGATGCATTCTCAACTGGATCCCAGGCCCAATAGCCTCCCCAGCCTAGTTCCTGATATGCCCACCATCCACCTAGCATAATACCGCTACTAAGGGCCAGCCACGTAACCAACGACCAACGACGTACTGATCTAACCCATAACGATCCCTTCTCATTGGTCATCAGAGCTGCGAAAGTAAAGGCAAAGGGTACGGTAAATCCTACAAACCCTAAGTAAAGCACAGGTGGATGAATGGCCATTGTTAAATTTTGCAGTAGCGGATTTAGGCCTAACCCATTAGCAACAATAAAATCAGCCTTTGTAGGTTCAAAAGGATTCGTGACAAAAATTGTTAATATCAAAAAAAATAGTTGAACAATTAATATTACACTTAAAGCCCAAGGCATCATTCGATGATATCGATTTCTATTTTGAAAAATCATAATTAGACTGTAAATGGAAAGAATGAATACCCAAAAAAGAAGTGATCCTGATTGACCAGCCCAAAGAGCAGTAAACTTATAGATAGTAGGCGTCTCTATACTGGTATGATGTGCAACATAGTCAATATCAAAATTACTTGTAATGAGTTCCTTGACTAGCACTAATGTTGCAATTATAACGAGCACTGAAACGATAATCGCCATACGTCTCCCTACAAGGAAAAGCCGATAATTACCTGATCTAGTGTAGAATAATAATAATATTACAGATAAAATCCCGAAACCAGCAGCGAGGCTGAGGGAAACACTGCCGAGTACTGGATTCATATTTCTATTTCATCAAGATTATAAGACGTGGCATCTCGTAGATCTCCTTCATACCGAGAAGCACACTTTGTCTGCAAAATATCAGCATGAAATGAACCTTCCTGATATAGTCCTTCAACAATCACTTCAGCACCATTTTTAAAGAGATCTGGACGCGTACCAATAAATTCTACTGGTAAATATGAATCGCCCTCTTTTAATGTAAAAGCCACTTCAAGTTTATTAGTAGGTGATAAAGTAATAGATCCATCCGCAACGATTCCACCAATTCGAACTCGTTCATAGTTCTCTATCTGTAATACTTCTTGGACCGATATAAATTTTACCATAGCTTTTTCATCCATTGGATTAACTGAGACCCAATATATCCAGAACAAGGCAACCAGCACAATACCAGTAACTGTAATGACTACTTTATTTTTCGGTACCATCTTTAATAATTAAATCTATAAGAATTAAAAAACTGCAGCTTCTTGCCATTCGCCAAATTCAACTTTCATCGCAGTCACAATCTCACCAAGTGTGACATAAACTTTTGAAGCTTCAATGATTGGTGGCATAATATTACCACCATTTGCGCAAGTTTCCCGGAGTTTGTAAAGAGCTTGCTGAACAGCAGTTTCATTACGAGTATTTTTTAATTCATTTACAGCTTTTACCTGAAATTGCTCCGCTTCTGGTCCAATTTCAAGTATGGGGATATCAATGTTTTCATCATTTTTATCAAATTGGTTCACTCCAACAATAAAAAGCCGTTTTTCATCAACAAGTTTTTGGTAGTTTTTTGCAGAACGGGCGATCTCTCTTTGAAAATAACCCTTTTCTATTGCCTGGATAACGCCTCCAAGCCGCTCAATCTCTTCGAAATATTCCTCTGCTTCATGTTCAAGTTGATCAGTCAATGATTCAATCAGCCAGCTTCCTCCCAATGGGTCCGCAACATTAGCAACACCTGTCTCATAAGCAATGAGTTGCTGTGTTCGGAGTGCAATTTCTGCTGCTTTTTCAGAAGGAAGTGCTATTGTTTCATCCATTGAATTTGTATGTAATGATTGCGCACCACCAAACACTGCAGCAATTGCCTGAAAGGCTGTTCTAGAAATATTGTTTTCCGGTTGCTGGGCAGTTAAAGAACATCCTGCAGTTTGGGCATGAAACCGCAATTTCCAGGACCGCTCATTTTTTGCACCATAATTTTCTTTTAAATGGCGAGCCCAAATACGTCGAGCAGCGCGAAACTTTGCAATTTCTTCAAAAAAATCAAGATGGGAATTAAAAAAAAAGGATAACCTTGGGGCAAAATCGTCAATCTGTAATCCTGCATTTAAGGCATATTCGATATAGGTGAATCCATCTGCTAATGTAAAAGCGAGTTCTTGACCTGCTGTAGAACCAGCTTCGCGAATATGGTAACCCGAAATTGAAATAGTATTATACTCGGGCATATTTTCTGTACAAAAGGCCAACATATCTGTGATAATGCGCATGGAAGGTTCCGGAGGAAAAATCCATTCTTTTTGGGCAGTGAATTCTTTTAAAATATCATTTTGCAGGGTACCACGAAGTTTATCTAAGGGAAATCCTTGGTTTTCAGCAAGAGCAACATAAAAAGCCAATAGAATCATGGCCGGACCATTTATCGTTTGGGATATAGAAATCTTACCTAAATCAATATCTTTCAACAGAATTTCCATATCTCTTAGCGAAGCTACATTGACTCCGCATTTACCTACTTCACCCAATGAAATTGGATGATCTGGATCATACCCCATTAAAGTAGGCATGTCATAGGCAATAGATAGCCCTGTCTGTCCTTGCTTTAGTAAATAATGGTAGCGTTCATTAGACTCCTCAGGTGTGCCAAATCCGGAAAATTGTCGTATTGTCCAAAGTTTTCCACGATACATATTTGCATGAACACCTCGTGTGTAGGGATATTGCCCGGGAAAACCAAGTTTTTTGATATATTCATCATCAATTTTTTGGGGATAGTATAGTAGATCAAGAGACCTACCACTTATGCTGTCAAAATTGTAATCACGGACAGGTGATTTTTTTACATCAGCCTGCCATTTTTTCAGTTTTTCTCTTTGCGATATTTTTCTTTTACCCATGGTCAGTATGCAATTTTAATCTATGTTATTTAGAAATTAATACACTTTGATCATTAATTGGATGCTTTTAGGAATCATCCTATTTAGCAATTGCAAAGATTAATCGATACACCAAATTTCTGCCAATGGAAAAAGATATCATTTACAATAAATCTTGCGTTTTAATGGATGAAATACCTGATGAATCAATCCGTTTGATCGTTACCAGTCCCCCATATTTTAGTGCAAAAAATTACTATCATCAGGATCAAATTGGGCAAAGCAGTAATTCCTATAAAGATTATATATCCAGCATGGGTCCCGTTTGGATAGAATGTTTTCGAGTTCTAAAACCAAATGGAAAACTGTGCATCAATTCACCAATATTACCCATGGATAAAAAAACGATGAACACTCATCATAATCGTGATTATCTTAATATTAATAATGATATTGAAACCAACATCCTTAACAACACTAAATTTTTTCGTTATGATTTAATTATTTGGGATAAGGGAAGTACAGATCAATTAATGATGGGGTCCTATCCCCATCCTCCAAACTTTTATGGTCTCAATACAATAGAATTTATAAATATCTTTGTTAAGGACGGATTACCAGAAAAGATTGATAAAAAAACAAAAACCAATAGTAAACTTGGTAAAAAGGAATGGCGTGAGTATATAAGCAGTATCTGGAAATTTCATCCAGAACACGATCGTGCTCATCCAGCGCCATTTCCTGTAGAATTACCTTTACGATTGATTAAGTTATTTTCATTTACTGGCGATATCATTCTTGATCCATTCATGGGGTCAGGAACAACTGCGCTGGCAGCAAAAATGATGAAAAGACACTTTTTAGGTTATGAGTTGAACAAGATCTATATAAAGCTAGGGAAAAAACGATTAAAACAATATCAATCAGATTAATTCTTTTATGGATATGATTTCTGAATGATGAAAAATATAATTCTCAGGAATAGCCTCTGTTTTTACTTTATATATAAGTCCATTTACATCTAAATCACCAAAATCAACCTCATTATTTTTATAGTTATCTTCCAACTCAATTTCAAGTTCAAGGTATTGCTTTACAGCAATTTCACCAAGCGCACCTATGTAATTACTCTTTAAATGGGATAATGGATCCTGGTTAGGTAAAAACCCTGACACTTTATGTATTTTATACGCTGCTCGGAGTCAAATTCGCTCATTTTTATTAGTTTAGTATGAATCAAGTTTTCTACAAATTAATTATAAAGAATCATGCTCAATTGTTGACATTTACCTTTCGCTTATTATTAAAAACAATAATCCCCTCTAAGATCATCCACATAACTAGCCCAATCAGAAAAAGGTTAATTACAAATAGTATTGTATTTTGACTATAAAATTCCATGGCTTTCACACAAAGTGTTGCAATTGTGACCAGCATAACAAGGATCATTGGTATAAGTAGTGCAAGCACTGGCTTATTTTTCTGCCAGAAATATAAAGTTAATACCATCAATATCAACGCCGCCAGCATCTGGTTGCTTGCACCAAATATAGGCCAAAGCACCCATGCTGCTTGCTTTGCCTCAGTTGAGCTTGGCAGGGATACATTTACAAAAACCAGTAATATCGCTGGCAAAATAGCAGCAATGGTAGCTAAATATCTATTGGTTAAAAACTTAAACCGTAGGACAATTGCAAGCTCAGTGATTATAAATCTCTGTATTCTAGTGGCAGTATCTAGTGTAGTGGCTGCAAAAGCGATAACAAGCACCGCCATAAGCGTTTTGGCAAGCTCATGTGGAATACCTAGTGATTCGAGCAGTGCGCCTCCACCAAGTACAAAGGCAGTAGCTTTATTCGCACTAGCATGCGCCCAAGAATCATAATAAATAGACCAAGTTAAATCTGATACAGCACCTATAGCTGGTAAATTACAAGTAGACACCAACCCGATCCCTGCTACGGCACATATAATAGAAGCCAATGCTAATGTCCCCTCTCCAATCATACCTCCATAACCAATCAACCTAGCATCTGTTATACTGTTAATTTGTTTAGAGGTCGTGCCTGAAGATACTAATCCGTGAAATCCGCTAATTGCACCGCAGGCGACGGTCACAAATAATAAAGGAAAAATTGATGGCGCAGATGGTTCAAAACTGGTTCTGATTATTGGAGCTTCTATAATTGGATTGGCCACGGCTATACCGAGAAATATTAGACCAAGTCCAACTAGTAGCTGATGGCTATTGATGTAATCTCTCGGTTGTAAAAGTAACCAGACTGGTAAAAGGCTAGCAATTCCAGAATAAATAAATAAAATAATAATCCATGCTGAAGTTTGTTGGTCTTTTGCCCATCCTAATAATGAAAAACTCAATGGTATTTGAGTGCCTAACCAAACAAAAAGGTAAAGTACCCCAAGTGCAATAATAGAAGGAATAAATGAATTCATGCCTTTCTTATAAATGATCCAACCAATAATTACTGCCACAATAATTTGAATATTAATTGGTAGAACAGATGAAGGTATACTGACAAAAAGGTCCGCAATTGCCATAGCAAAAACAGCCAGTACTAACCATATCAACATCATTACAAATATGAGGAACATAATCCTTGTACGGCTACTAATTACATTAGCAGTAATGTCTGCAATACTACGACCTTTTTCCTTAATGCTGACCACTAAAGCACCAAAATCATGAACTGCACCAATAAACACCGTTCCCAGTATTACCCAAACTAATGCTGGTAGCCACCCCCAATATGCAGCAACACATGGTCCTATAATCGGTGCTGCGCCAGCTATAGAGGTGAAATGATGGCCAAAAAGAATGTGTCGTTTGGTAGGTAGAAAATCGATGCCATCTTGAAATTCATGAGCTGGTGTAATTAGATCGGAATCATTGATTCCATAAATATTAGACTCAATAAAATGGGAATAAAACCGATAACCTAAGAAAAATATTCCTAATCCAAGAAGGACCAGAATAATGGAACTCATTAGGAGCTAGACAGTTATTGTTGCAATATTTATCAAGGAATGTATTGTATTTACTATCCCTTTATCATCAATGCCAAGGTCTTTGAGAATAAGGTCCCTGGGACCATGTTGAACGAATTCGTCTGGTAGACCAAGCCGACGGATATTACCTTGAAAACCATGCTCCAGCAGCCAGGCGGATACGCCATCACCAAAACCACCAGTAACGACACCTTCTTCAATAGTGATGACAGTATTAAAGCGCTGTTTCATTGATTGCAGATACAATTCATCCATTGGTTTTATGAAACGACAATTTACCACTTCTGTAGATATACCTTTTTCATAAAGTAATTGTGCTGCTTTTTCAGCATCATAAACCAACGGCCCCACTGCTAAAATAACAACGTCCGTGCCAGTCCGCACTACATCCCAGCTACCAATAGGCAAAAATTCTGCTTGACCATCTGATTCAAATTCAACTGAACTGGCCTTAGGGTAACGTATAGAAAAAGGTAATTTTTTCTGATTCAGCGCAGTATATAATAAATGTCGAAATTCCTGTCCATTTTTTGGCGCTGCTACAATCATGTTTTGCACACAGCGAAGATATGCAATATCCAATGCACCATGATGCGTGGGGCCATCCTCGCCAGCGATGCCTGCTCTATCCATACAGAAAACGACCGGCAAATGTTGAATAGCTACATCATGGACAATGTGATCGTACGCACGTTGAAGAAAACTAGAGTATATTGCTACTATTGGTCGAACATTCTCTGTTGCAACACCTGCTGCAAACGTAACACCATGACCTTCAGCAATCCCGACATCAAAATACCTTTTGGGAAATTCTTTTGCATAAGGCACCAATCCGGTACCTTCTCGCATCGCTGCAGTTATACAAATCGTATCCTTACGATTCCGTGCAATTTCACAAGCCAAATGTCCAAACACATCTTGAAATGAGGGAATTGAAGGTTTTGCAGACTTTTTTAATTGACCATTTGATCCATTACCTTTTACACCATGGTATTTTACTGGATCTAGTTCCGCAACATCCATTCCCTTGCCTTTTTTAGTGATAGTATGTAATAAAACTGGCTGGTTAAGATCCTTGATATTTTTTAATGTATTTACAAGTTCACTTATATCATGACCATCAATGGGACCGAAATACCGAAATCCAAGTTCATCAAATAATACACCAGGGACCAAAAGTGCTTTTAAACTTTCATCTAATTTATGCAGCATTCGCTTGGAAAACTTCTTTCCCCACGGCAAAGATTCAGTGATTTTCCAAATCTCATCTCGAATTCTATTATAAAGTGGATTAGTTGTGATGCGGGTTAAATATTTACTAATTGCACCAACATTTGGGCTGATTGACATTTCATTATCATTTAAAACCACAAGAATTTGAGTATTTATATTGCCCGAGTTATTTAATCCTTCATAAGCAAGTCCACCTGTTAGTCCACCATCTCCAATTACGGCAATAACCTTAAAATTTTCATTATTTTGATTTCGTGCAATGGCAACCCCAAGAGCTGCAGATATTGAGGTAGATGCATGACCTGCGCCAAAAACATCGTATTCACTTTCAGTTATTTTTAGAAAACCACTTAATCCTCCATACTGACGTATTGTTTTTATCTCTTCAACACGTCCTGTCAATATCTTATGCGCGTAAGCCTGGTGACCCACATCCCATATTAATTTATCTTCCGGGGTATTATATACATGATGTAATGCTACTGTTAGTTCCACAGCGCCAAGTGTCGATGCTAAATGACCGCCTATCTCAGTTACTGTGTCAATAGTATATTGGCGGATCTCATCACACAATTCTCTTAATTCATTATCGGAGTAATTGCGAATATCCTGCGGTGATTTAATATTCGGTAGATACTTAAGCTGCATGAATTCTTTCCTCTTTTAAAGCCACTAATTTTTTAAATGCAAATTCATGGAAAATAGAAACGCCGTTAAGTTCAGGATGAAAAGATAAACCCAAATGTCGACCTGACTGCAATGCGCACGGCAAACCATTAAATGTTGCCAATACATTTACATTGGGCCCACACCGTACAATTTTTGGTGCCCGGATAAACGTTGCATCCATTGTCTGTGATTTACCAACAATATCGATATCCAATGGTACACAAATTGAATGTATTTGTCTACCGGAAGCATTTCTTTCTACATCTACATCAAGTAATCCTAGTGTCTTTATTCGTTTATCTTTCGCCTGCGTGGACATCATAATTAACCCGGCACAAGTGCCCAAGACAGGATTCCTATTGGCAAAGGAAGTTATGGACTCATAAAATCCAGCGCGGTCCATTAATTTTGTCATTGTGGTTGACTCCCCACCCGGAATTATTAATCCACTTATACGGTTCAAATCACTTGGATACCTTACAAAAGTTGGTTCCAAGTCCAGTTTTTCAAGAATAAAGCTATGCTTGTTAAAATCGCCTTGCAGGGCTAAGATGCCAATTTTCATTACCAACCGCGTTCCTGCAGTAATTGATCTTCTGGAATATCCGAAATATCAAGTCCTTTCATGGCTGATTTAAGTCCTGTGGATACTTCAAGTAGTTTATTTGAATCCTGATAATATGTAACTGCTTCTACTATCGCCTGGGCACGACTGGCCGGATCTTCTGATTTGAATATTCCGGATCCCACAAATACAGTTTCTGATCCCAGCTGCATCATTAGAGATGCATCTGCTGGAGTGGCTATACCTCCAGCTGCAAAATTCGGTACTGGTAATTTCCCCAGATTAGATACTTGCTGCACCAGGCTAAAAGGGGCACCCATATCCTTTGCTGCTGCCATCAATTCATCGTCGCCCATTTTAGTTAATTGCTTTATTTTGAATTGAACTTCTCGCATATGGCGAACAGCCTCGACAATATTGCCGCTGCCCGCTTCCCCTTTTGTCCGAATCAGGGCAGCACCTTCACCAATGCGGCGCAAGGCTTCACCCAGGTCCCTACAACCACAAACAAAGGGCACCTTAAAGGAATGTTTCCAGATATGGTTTGCTTCATCAGCTGGTGTTAATACTTCGCTCTCATCAATAAAATCGATTTCTAAGGCTTCCAAGATCTGAGCCTCTGCGAAATGGCCAATTCTACACTTGGCCATAACCGGTATAGATACAGTTTTTTGAATATCTTGGATCATGGCAGGATCACTCATGCGTGCAATACCGCCATCAACACGAATATCTGCTGGAATTCGTTCCAAGGCCATTACAGCTACCGCACCAGCATCTTCTGCAATCTTAGCTTGCTTGGCGTCTGTTACATCCATGATGACACCACCTTTTAGCATTTCTGCAAGGCCAACCTTTACTTCATAAGATCCCTTACTCATATATCAATTCATCCTCTTTTACCTTTCCGAAGGATTTAATTGCTGTTACTACATTCTCGATTATGTTATCCGGGGTTGATGCACCAGCTGATACTCCCACTGTATCCGATTGTTGAAACCAATCTGAATCTAGGTCATTAGCGCAAGTGACTTGATAAGTTCTTTCATTTCTCTCTTTAGCCAACTCTGTCAAACGTTTTGAGTTGGCACTGGTGAATGAGCCAATAACTATCATTATATCAGAAAGTTCTGCTAAACTTTTTATCTGTTCATGATTTCTTCGAGTTGGAAAACAGATTGTATTTACAAATCTTAAATCAAAAACCTTAGTCATGAGAATATTGATTATATCCTGAACATTTTCAATCATTTGGGTAGATTGCGAAACCACCCCTACTTTTTTCATTTTTCTTAGCCTTTTAGCCTCTTCAGGGTTAGCTACTACAATTGAATCCTGTACCTGTTCCATTATACCATTAACTTCATCATGCCCATGATCTCCAATTATGATTATGCGCCGATTTTCAGCGGCTAATTTTCGTACCTCTTCATGAATTTCAGTAACTAACGGGCAGGTAGCATCGACAATATTTATACCTTTTTTTTCTGCTTCATCCCAAACCTTTGGTACGGTACCATGGGCACGAAATAATATTGGTTTATTATCGGGTACTTCATCCAAGTTATCTATGACTTTCGTGCCTGTTTTTTCGAGCTCTGTCACTACATTTTCATTATGGACGATATGTCCCAGCATGTATACTTCTCCTTCTTTATCAGCTGTTTCGTAAGCCAGGTTTACAGCGTCTCTAACGCCAAAACAATATCCAGCATCTTTTGCTAATAGGACTTTCATTATGCTTGTCCACTTTGGGTTATTAATGAAGACCTTGTTTTTTCCACAGCGCTTGATAATAGTGTGCCAATTGATTCATTCACCACCGCACCTGCAGCAAATTGATGACCTCCTCCACCAAGTTTTCTTGCTACTCCATTAATTTTATACTTTCCCTTAGAACGGAAATTCAAGCGACAACTACCATCAGAATTTTCGAGAACCATCATGGCGACCTCTACTCCCCGGATTGTACGAACAAAATCACTGAATCCTTCTACATCAGCATTTGTTGCTTTTGCATCATGCATCATTTTCTGATCGATAACAAACCAAGCGAATTCACCATCCAGCTCATAATGAATGTCCTGCAATATCTTACCCAATAGAGCAATTCTCGCTTGTGAACTCGATTCGTATATTCGTTGGTAAAGATTAGAAATATCCACTCCGACCTCAATACATTCAATGGCAATATTGTGACAGTGAGAATTTGTATTTGAATGACGGAAACAACCTGTATCAGTCATTACTGCAGTATATATCCCTTCCGCCATGGCTTTGGTTATCTTTCCATCCCGTACTGTTTTTATATAATCATAAACCATATCACCTGTCGATGCAGCCTTTAAATCTACCACATTGTGTGTAAACGGATGCTCTTCAGGGTGTGGGTGATGATCTATATTAAGCGTAGCTATATTGTGGCGTTCAATTTGATCTTTGATTCCACGGATCCGTTTGAAATCACCAACATCAAAAATAATCACTAAATCTACCTTGGCTATCCATTTACTGTGCCGATCCGGATCATATGTTTCAATAATATTACTAACGTTCAAAAATTCATAATCAAAAGGTAATTTAGAAACTTGTATAATTCGACAATCTTTCTCTACTTCTTGCAAGTAATGATACATAGCAGTCGCACTTCCTAGACCATCACCATCAGGATTCTCATGCATGGTAAGTAAAATAGTTTTCGCTTCGCTGATATAATTATTTATCTGATTCCAATCAATCATAAGGATACCCAATCAATCTAAGAATTTAGGATTAATAAATACAAATAAACCAACAAAGAGCCTCAGCTACTCGCTGCGATCCCATTGTGTTTCTTTGCCTCCTGATTTATCGATTACTAACCTGGATAAGACAAATAAATAATCAGACAGCCGATTAACATATTTAAGAATATCAGTTGATAATTTTTCGGTATTTTTTAATGAAACTAGGTCTCGTTCTGCCCGACGGCAGATTGACCTTGCTACATGCAATCTTGCGCTAGTTTCACTGCCACCAGGAATGATAAACTCTTCCAGCGGAGGTAGTCGCTTATTGATCAAGTCGATCCTTTTTTCAAGGAAACTAACGCGTTCATCATGAAGCAATGGTTTCTCTACCAAGGGGATCGATAATTCACCCCCAATATTGAAAAGATCATTTTGGATTGATTCCAAGTCTGCTACATGATCTTCTGTTGATGTAACTAGAGCTAAACCGATTGAAGCATTCAATTCATCAATCGAACCGAGGCACTGTATGCGGGCATTATCCTTAGATACACGCGATCCATCGCCAAGCGTTGTATTGCCCTGATCACCAGTTTTCGTTGTTACCTTAGTTATGCGCATTAAAAAAATACAAGACTCACCAATATGAATATTGGAGTCAGAATGGGTAAAGAATATTTAACGAAGAAACCAAAGAAACTAGGCATGTCAATTCCCGCAGATTCAGAAATTGATTTTACCATAAAATTTGGAGCATTGCCAATATAGGTATTCGCACCCATAAATACCGCCCCAGCAGAAATAGCAAGTAAGGTATCATAATATTTACCCATTAGCATAACTGGATCACCACCCGCCGTATTAAAGAAAACAAGATATGTTGGTGCATTATCTAAAAAACTGGACAAAATACCGGTCAACCAAAAGTACATATAATTTACTGGTCCGGAATCATCAGACACGGAACGAATGATACCTCCAAGTGCACCGTTTTCTCCTGCTTTAAGTATGGCAATCGCTGGTATTATTGTGATAAAGATGCCGGCAAATAACTTGGCCACTTCCACAATAGGAAACCAAGTGTACTCGTTTGCTTCCCTAATTTTCTGCGGTGTTGCTTTCCAACTTACATATGTTAAAAGAAGCAGTAGAATATCTCTGGTTAAGTTCTGTAATTCCAAGGGTACATGATACACAGTATAGTGAATATGCGGTCGCCAAAATCCACTCAAAAGAACAGAGCTTATTACGCCTAATAGCAGTAACAAATTGAAAGAACCTTCTAGGCCTAGTTTTTGATCTTTTCCATCTTCTTGAGGAATGGTAAGTGGCAAATCTTCCTTTTTATAGTAATAACTATCCATTAGGAAGTAAATAATGATCAGATAACATACTACCATGATCATCGGCATAAGCATCGCACTTGTAGTCCAGAAAAAAGAAACACCTTTCAAGAACCCAAGAAATAATGGAGGATCCCCCAATGGGGTTAAGGAACCGCCAACATTTGCAACAAGAAATATAAAAAACACAATTGTATGAACTTTATACTTACGGTCTTTATTAGCACGAATTAATGGCCGAATTAATAGCATAGCAGCACCAGTAGTACCCATCCAACTGGCAAGCAGTGTTCCAATTAAAATTATAATTACGTTGATAATTGGTTTACCCACAAGGGTTCCTTTAAGCTGAACACCACCAGAAATAGTAAAGAGGGCCAATAACAAAATAATAAATGGTATGTATTCCAATAATCCTACATGTACTACCTCATATAAAGTTATTGAAAAACCAATATTATGATTGATCAATAGGGGAATAAGTAAGGATACCGCCCAAAATAATGATATTTTACCGAAATTTTTATGCCAAAAATGCGGGGCGACTAAGGGAAATATTGCTATAGAAAGCAAAATTCCAATAAAGGGAATCACCCAGAGAATGGAAAGGTCTGCACCGCTTAAATGCGGTGCATCTTGGCTTGCAGGAAAAGCGAACGCTGGCAAAAAAAGGATAAAATAATGAAAAAGTATTTGTTTCATCTTAATGTACCTCACCCTGAAAATAGTGCAAAGTTGATTATTCGGCAACCACTGAAATATTAAGAAACAGTCGCTGCTGCCTTAGCAGCAATTTCTAAAAGATAGCCCGGTGTAATTCCAAGAATGATTAGCATAATTGCCATTAACCCAATAAAACTAATTGCTAACATATTATAAGATGGAATCAAAGCACCCTCTTCTTTTTGCATATACATATTTACAACCAGTCGAAGATAATAATAGATTGAGATCAATGTATTTATAACACCAATCACTGCCAACCATATGTACCCTTTCGCCACAGCAGCAGAAAATAGACCATATTTGGCGATAAATCCTGCCGTTGGCGGGAACCCGGCCAATGATAACATAAAAATAGTCATAGCTGCTGAAAGCCATGGGTGCTGAACTGCCATTCCACGGTAATCCTTAAACTCCAAGCCTTTTTCTTCCTTCTCGGCCGCTGAAATGATGGCGAAGGTACCCAGATTTACAACTGAGTAAACAAACAGGTAAAATAGTACTGCTGAAATGCTAGTCTCATTTAGTACTAATATTCCCATGACCAAAAACCCTGCGTGTGAAACGCTAGAAAAAGCAAGCATTCGTTTCACATTATGCTGTACCAATGCGGAAAGATTACCTATTGTCATGGTTAAACCAGATAATATCCAAAAAATATCCTGCCATTGATAGTGGATTCCAACGAGAGCATTATTAAACAAAATCAATAATGCCCCAAATCCAGCAACCTTAGGTGCTGTACATAGAAACCCAGTTACAGTGGTTGGCGCTCCTTGGTACACATCAGGAGACCACATGTGGAAGGGTACTAATCCGACCTTGAATGCGAAGCCAATAAGCAACAACCCAACCCCTAGTGAAAGATACAAATTTGAAAGGATGGTATCATTAACTATCGCCAAGAGGATCCCATCATAGTTAGTTGTGCCTGTTGCGCCATAAGTAATCGCCGCACCAAATAGAAAAAAACCAGTGGCAAAGGCACCAAGCAATAAATACTTCAAACCTGATTCATTACTGAGTTGATCGTGGCGCAGGAATCCAACCAAAACATATAGTGAGAGAGAGAGTAGTTCAAGGCCAAGAAAAACGATAACCAAGTCATTGGCTCGCGTCATCAACATCATGCCAATAATCGCAAAAAGAATAAGCGCTGGATATTCTCCTCGGGAAACAACCCCTCTTTTTTCCAAGTATCCTTGTGAAAAAATGAGTGTTACTAGTCCGATAGAAATATAGAGAAAATCAAAAAACTTTGAAAAGTTATTTAGGTTCAGCATCCCTCCGAAAAGAATCTGTTCATCACCGCTAGTTTGAATAACAACAGCACCAGCCAAAAGCAAACCTAGTGCTGCCACTGTTAATATAATTCTAGGGTGAAAAACACGCACCATTTCTAGCGTCAAAACAGATAATGCAGTAACCGTCAGAATAATTTCAGGTAGAATCCCGAATAAATCAGTCACAACGAAGAATTGACCTATATCCATAAATTCACCAGATATTTTCAGAAATTGAATTGACAACATCATAAGCATTAATACTTTCAAGTTGTAAAGAGTTATTTAACTGCTCAATAAGGTGTTCCACTGAAACATGCATATAACTCAAAAGTATATTTGGTTGCAGTCCTATTAATAATACAAGTACAACCAGAGGTGCCAGGGTAGCAATTTCCCGCAAATCCAAATCAACAAGAGAGGACTCCGTGATGGGATTTATTTCATTAAGAGCAACTCGGTAGTACAACCAGACCATGTAGCACACACCCAGGACTACACCAATAATAGAAAAGGCTGCAATAATCATATTTGCTTTGAAAGCACCGCTAATTATCAGGAATTCCCCAATAAAAGCATTCATGCCCGGCAGACCGATCGCTGCCAGAGTAAAAAACGAAAAAAACATAATATACACTGGAACGGTCTTTGAGAGTCCCCCGTAATCTTTAATCATCCTTGAATGTGTTCGCTCATAAATCATTCCAACGCACAAAAACAGTGCACCAGTGATTACACCATGGTTAATCATTTGAAGGATGCCACCCTCAATACCCTCTTGGTTTAAAGTAAAAAGACCAAGTGTCACAAAGCCCATATGGCTGACACTAGAATAGGCAATCAATCTCTTCATGTCTTTCTGCATCAAAGTAACATAGGCACCGTATATAATTGCCGTAACAGATAAAACAAGGAGTGGAATAAAAAGTACTTTAACGGCGTGGGGAAACATGGGAAAAGAAAACCTTAAAAAACCATACGCGCCCATTTTAAGTAAAATACCCGCTAGAATAACACTCCCGGCTGTGGGCGCTTCCGTATGGGCATCTGGCAGCCAGGTATGGATTGGAAACATGGGCATTTTTACTGCAAAAGCAGCAAAAAAGGCTAAGAATAACCATAATTGAAGTCCTGTGGGATAGTTTACTTTAGCCAATTCTATTATATCAAAAGTTCTGCCACCAGCGTAGTAGAGTACAATTATTCCAACTAGCATAAGGACACTGCCAGCCAGCATAAAAAGAACAAATTTCACCGCGGCATATATTCTTTGGGATCCTCCCCACACACCTATTAAGAGGAACATTGGTATCAGCGTAAGTTCCCAAAAAAGGTAGAAGAGAAATACATTCAGCGAGACAAAAATTCCGATCATCGCTGTTTCTAATATTAATAAAGAGATATAGAACTCTTTTGTTTTTGTCTGAATTGCCTTCCACGATACTGATACGCAAAGAATACTTAACAAGGCGACTAGAATTATAAATAATACGCTGATTCCATCCACACCAACCTTGTAGTTTATATTCCAAGCCGGTATCCATGATTGGATTTCAACAAATTGCATTTTGTAGGTCGTCTTATCAAAATGTTTGTAAATAGGCAGCGAAACAATAAACGTTCCAACTGTAGTCACCAGTGCAAACCATTTGATGAAAGGCCCTCTTTTTAAAAAAAGCATAATGAGAGCACCGGCTAAAGGAAAAAAAGTGCTTACCGTCAGAATCGGATAATCAAGATTATTTATAATAATATCTTCCATCTTCCACCTATTACGGTAACACCATAACAATTACGATCAAGGCAATAAATCCGGCAACCATATACATTGCATAATGTTGAATCTGACCACTTTGAGCACTCTGCATTTTCTGGCTCCAGGACAGAGCTAACTTGCCTAATCCATTCAGCGAACCATCTACGACAACGGTATCTATTACCTTAAATATCTTGGCGGCACCCATTATTGGTTTTTGAATAATAAACTCATAAATCTCACCAATAAAGTTGTACTCAACACTGGCTAGGGGTTTTGAAAGCCACATTAATGCTTTTGCCCCTTTACGGGGAAACCAGTCCGTATCCAAACTAATAGTATCTTCACACCAAAGTTTTTTAAGCAGTAGGAAAAAGCCCAGCTGGGTAAAAAGCAATACCTGCAAAGACTCCCAGATATGGTATGCCGTATAAGGTTCAAAATCAACTGTATGTGGTAGCAATGCATACAACGGTTGATAAAATATCCCCAACCCTACGCAAAATAGTGAACCTATAATCATCGCCAGTTCCATATTAAAAGGTGGTTCTTGGGCTTTAATTCCCCGGTCTTTCCCAAACCAGATAAAATAAGGTACTTTGAGACCGGTATGTAAAAATGTTCCTGCAGAAGCAAGCATGAGTGCCATAAATGCCCAAGTCAAATGCGCTTCACCAAAAGCAGTAACTGTCATAGATTTACTAACAAAACCACTGAATAAGGGAAATGCAGAAATGGAAAGACCCCCGATTACGGTGTAGAGCATTGTTCTTGGCATAGTTTTATAAAGACCACCGAGTTCCGTCAATTTTGAAATTCCTGTGACATGTAAAACGGAACCGGTACCCATAAATAAAAGGGACTTGTAAAGAATGTGACAGAAGGCATGTGCGACAACACCATTTATTGCCAGCGGTGTTCCCAATCCAACGCCAGCTACCATATATCCTACCTGGCTGATAATGTGATATGCCAGAAGTCTGCGGGCGTCATTTTCAAGGACCGCATAAACTACGCCGTAAATCGCCATAACAACACCCAGGACTATTAGCATCTCGGAACCTGCACAGACTCGGATCAGGGCATAAACTGCTGTTTTAGTTGTGAAGGCACTCATGAATACCGCACCTGTAACTGTTGCTGCGGGATAGGCATCAGGAAGCCATGCACCAAATGGAGGTACGGCCGCATTCACTATAAACCCAATAACAATAAGGAATGAGGCCAGACTTTGTAGATCCGTTGGCCACCACCCGTGAAAGGGCACATACTGGATTGACAAATCACCACTTGTCGAGTACTGTATTATTATTCCGGCCAACAATAATAGACCACCAGCAACATGCCATAAAAGATATCTAAACCCAGAATCAATAGAATCTGGCGACCTGCGAAACCATATAAGAAAAACCGAAGAAAAGGCCATCATTTCCCAGAATAAGAATAAAGTTAGAAAATCACCTGCAAATGTTACCCCCAAAGATCCGCCAACGTAGTAAAAAGCAGCAAAATGTTCACCATCATTCTTTACATGGATAGAATAGATTACTCCTATTACACCCATGATGGTGAAAATATATGCAAATACTTTACTAAGCTTATCCACCTCTCCAAAAACCAACTTCCAGTTGAGAAATTCATAGACACCATATGTACCATATGGCATAACGACTACCGCAAAAAAGGCCAGTAGAGCAACAACAAGCATATAGCCCTGCTTAATCTTTCCCTTGAATAAGGGGATCAACAGTCCCCCTAGGATATATAACACTGAAGGATGAAAAATTTGGATGTTAAAAATTTCACTCATCATAATAATTCTCATCTTGCATAAGCCCCAAATGACCTATCCATTTGGACACGATAATAATTAATACACAGGCGATAAAGCCAAATAAAGACCAGAAACCGGGGATTTTATCTCCAAAAAAATGAATTTCATGGCGAGGAATAATAAAATCCACTACAATGAGTATAATTAGTGCACCGTAGGCAATTCTCTTAGCTGCCTTTGACCTAAGTAACTCTATTATTTCTAATAATTTCATTTGACTACCATTTCAGCTAATTGCACAATAAAGTCGGGATATAAGCCCAATAGCACACTCACTATCGCAGTTAAGGTGAGCGGAACAACTAAAAATGGGTTTTCTTTTAGATCCCCATCGTCAGATGAATCGATGTGTTCTGAATTTGTATTTTCCTTACTAAAAAACGCCTTATATAGAATTGGAACAAAGTATGCCGCATTCAGAAACGAACTCACTAGTAGTACAGTAAGTACGACCAAACTATGGCGTTCTAAAGAACCAATAACAAGATACCATTTTGTAATAAATCCAGATACAGGCGGGATACCTATCATGCTCAAAGTAGCAATTGCAAAGGCAGTCATTGTCCATGGCATTTTTTTCCCAATGCCACTTAATTGACTGACTTCAGTCCTATGGGATGAGACATAAATCGAACCGGCACAGAAAAAAAGGGTAATCTTTGAAAAAGCGTGATTCGTAATATGAATTATACCACCGACCATTCCACTTGGAGTGAGTAAAGACGCGCCTAAAATAATATAAGAAAGTTGGCTAATAGTTGAAAAAGCCAATCGTGCTTTCAAGTTATCCCTGCTCAACGCAATCAGAGATGCTGCAATGATGGTAAACGATGCAAATGTGATAACAAATACATCCACACCAATATCTATCATAAGGTCTGCACCGAAAACAAAAAATATAATACGAAGTATTGTAAAAACCCCTGTTTTAACCACCGCGACGGCATGTAGCAATGCGCTGACCGGCGTAGGAGCAACCATTGCGGCCGGAAGCCAACTATGGAATGGCATGATTGCACTTTTGGCAAATCCAAAAAGAAAAAGGACAAATATGATATATAACAATTCGGGATTTACTGATTGAACAATTGCCGGAAAGATTCCATCTTTAGAAAACTCAAGTGTACCGGTCAGGTTATAGGTAAGAATTATAGCTGCGATCAAAAAAGCCTTTGCCGCTCCCAGCAGATAAATGGCATACTTCCTGCCACCCACCTTCGCTTCTGGAGTACCCTTGTGTGCCACCAATGGGTAGGTAATTATCGTCAATACTTCATAGAAAAGAAACATTGTAAACAGGTTTGCTGAAAATGCAACACCGATTGTGGCCGAAAGGGCTACCGCAAAACAGGAAAAATAACGTGTCTGCGAGTGTTCATTAGTAGACCGCATATACCCAATTGAATAAAAAGAAGTTGCAATCCAAAGTATAGAAGCACCCATTGCAAACAAAAGACCAAACGCATCGACCCTGAAAGCGATTTCGATACCAGGCAATATATTAAACAGTGAATAAGATATTGTCTTTTTATCATAAACAACAACTGGGATCATAGATAAAACAATTACAAGTTTCAAAACACCTGCAATAATAGACCATGATTCCCTCAGGTTCGGTTTTTTCCCAGAGCCAATAATTATCAAAGCACCTACTGCAGAAACAAGAACCGCCAGCAAAGGTTTAATAGATACGATAGTTTCCAAAGGCACTCTAATTCTTCATCAAATTAATTTCATCAATATTGACAGTCTGGCGATTTCGGTAAAGAGCGATAATAATCGCTAATCCCACCGCCACCTCTGCAGCAGCCAGTGCCATTACAAGAAAGACAAATACTTGACCATCCACGCTATTATAGTAACGAGAAAAACCAACCAGAGCCAGGTTGACTGCATTTAGCATAAGTTCAATTGACATAAAAATGGTAATGGCATTACGACGAAATAAAACACCCAAAACACCGATGGAAAAAAGAATCATGCTTAAAATAATGACATGTTCAAGAGGTACGACCATCAGATCTTCCTTTTAGCCAAATAAACTGTTCCAATCAACGCAACAAGTAATAAAAGTGAAGCGACTTCAAAGGGGAGCAAATATTTGGAAAAAAGCGCTTCACCAAGCACATGAATGCCACCCGCTAAAAATGTATCACCTGGCTGATGCAATACCCCAGGTTCATGCACCATAATCAAAATAATCCCAAACAAGAAAAACACAACCATCAATAAAGATAAACCGCGCTGCAAGTACATAAATTTTGGGAGTGCATCCTCGCGCCCTAAGTTGAGCAGCATAATGGCAAATAAAAAAAGAACCATAATTGCACCTGCATAGATAAATACCTCAAGGACAGCGAGAAAATATGCTTCCAATAGTAGATAAAGAACTGCGAGGGCGAAAAAACAAAGTACGAGTAGGATGGCACTATAGATGGCATTCCTATTCAAAACTACAAATATTGCTGATGCTACTGCAATTGTAGCTGTTAAATAAAATAGGAATGAAAGCGACATTTTATTCTCGAATTAGATTTATCTTATATCTATGTCTGGGACTCTTTGGTATCGTTTTTTCGAGAATAATATTTCTGATCCTTGGTTAATTCAAAAACCTCTAATAACCCGTCTTTGTCAATTATGAGGTCTTCCCTTGTATAATCGGAAAAATCATAAATTTCCGTTAACTCAATTGCTTCCTCTGGGCAAGCCATCTCACAAAAGCCACAAAAAATGCACCGTAATAAATCTATATCAAACTTAACGGGGTATCTTTCTTTTCCTTCGTCCCAAGGTGAAGGACCAGGGATAATATGAATGCAGTCTGCAGGGCAAGCAGCAGAGCACATTTCGCAAGCTACGCATTTTATTCGACCTTCTGGAAATTTATTTAAGCGGTGTAGACCACGATATCCTTCCGGAGGAATATGATATTCATCTGGATATTGGATTGTTACTTTTCTCCTAAAAAAATGTTTGATTGTTACCATCAGCCCTTTCACCATAGCAGGAATGTAGAGCTTATCCCAAAAAGTTGGTTCGTATGATTTAATAATCGTGGCCATTATTTCAATGCCATTATTGTGAGATAACCACCAGTAATGAAAATATTAATAAGTGATAACGGAAGTAAAACCTTCCAACCAAGTTTCATTAATTGATCATAACGAAAACGTGGAAATGTCCATCGAACCCAGATAAAAAGAAAAAGGAAAAAACCCATCTTCAGAATAAAAGACAACACAGAAAGCATCACCCCCCATATACCTAGAGATTTTTCATCAAGTAAAGGAACATCCCAGCCGCCAAAAAATAGCGTAACCGTTAATGCGGCAGCTGTGATCATATTTGCATATTCGGACATAAAGAACATGGCAAATTTCATACTACTGTATTCCGTGTGGTACCCTCCCACCAACTCCTGCTCTGCTTCCGTAAGATCAAATGGGAGCCGATTGGTTTCTGCATAGGTAGCAATTAAAAAAATGAGAAATGCTAGTGGTTGTTTGAATACGTACCATGATAAGAGATAACCTTGTTGATCTGCAACAATATCATTTAACCTTAGTGAGCCAGACATCAGAATTATGCTAACGGCTGAAAGACCTAATGCAAGTTCGTAACTAATTAGCTGGGCAGAGGATCTTAATCCGCCAATCAAGGTATATTTACTATTTGATGCCCACCCTGCAAGTACAATACCATAGACACCAATACTGGTTAGAGCGAGGATATAAAGAATCCCTATATTTACGTCGGCTACTTGCAGTATAATTTCCCGATCAAAAAGGGTTACAGTAGAGCCGAAAGGTATGACCGCGAATGTCATCAGAGCTGGTATTAGCATAATTACCGGCGCCAGTAGGTATATAGGCTTATTCACCCCGTCAGGTATAATATCTTCCTTCATAAGGAATTTTATACCATCAGCAATTGGCTGGAGAAGTCCTTGTGGTCCAACGCGGTTTGGCCCTAGTCGACCTTGCATAAAAGCAGATACTCTTCTTTCAGCATAAACCATTATTAGCACAGTAAGCAAAGTTCCTGCAAACACAAGCAACACCTTTACACAAATGATAATAAAGCTCAAAATATCCATTATTTAGGACCTATTCCGTTCAATGGTAATCCCTTATCTCCCAGTTTGAAAAAAGACACATCTTTATAAGCTGGAATCTTTTCACCCATTTTCTTCATTACCTGGCTAATATCTGTAAAAACTTGTACTTCTTTATCCATTGTTTTTGTCAACTTCATCAGAATTTCCCAATCAGCGCGGGATTCACCTTTTATTGGTAAAGATGGCCGCAGCCACTGAATACGACCCCCATCATTGGTAATAGTTCCCTCGCGTTCAAAGGGCGCTAGGCCAGGTAAAATAATGTTGGCCGATTCTGCTAACATCGTCATTCTATAAGTTTGCACAACTACAAAATCCATCTTAGACAAAATACTTTTCCAGACCTCATCAAAATCTCTATCAATCCCATCATCCAAAATATATATTGTCCGTATGTTTTGCTCATCAATTTCTGAAATCAAATCTTCCACATTTACCGGACAGACATCGTTCATACCATGTCTATTTGGTGAGCGGTCTCTGCTAATTCGGAATCCTGATGGGTAATTAATTTCTTCACCATGAATTTGAGAAAGATTACCAAGTATACCATCCACCATTAGTCCAAGCATAAAATTTGTTTCATTGGTGTGGTAGGGAGATGTTACTCCAGCTAATTTCTCTCCAGCTCTATTTAGTCTATCCGCTGTTTCCTGAATAGCTTCTTTCCATTGGCCCGATACAAATGAATCGCCTTTTCGAATCAAGGGTTGGGTAACTCGCTTAATTTCTTCAAAGCGATGAAAGCCATATCTTCCAATGTCACACATAAAGTAACCATTTACATCATGGTTTTCCCGTGGGTTTATTCGGTAAATCTGATTTTGCTGAGAAAATACATCAACATTGCATCCAACACTGCAATCCTGGCACACAGATGGTTGTTTTTTCAGGTTCCAAATACGATTCTTATGGATATAGTCGGTACTTAACAGTGCACCTACAGGGCAAATATCTGCCACATTACCTGCTAAAAGATTATCAAGGGGTTTTTCTTCTAAAGCCGCGATTTTTGAATTGTATCCGCGGGATTCAACATATAATTCGCTGGTGCCTGAAATTTCCTGTGTAAAACGAACACAACGACTACACATAATACAGCGATTATGATTAATAACAATCTGTGATCCAAGATACTCATTTGATCGTACCCTTTTATTCTCTTCAAATCGGCTGTGGGCATTGCCAAATTTGAAAGAGTAATCCTGAAGATAACATTCACCAGCCTGATCACATACAGGACAATCCAGAGGATGATTTAATAGAAGGAATTCCAGTATATTTTTTCTCTCTTGTACCACGAGATCATTCTGAGTATGTACCACCATATCATATTTTCCATCCAGCTTACGATCTGGATGAACATCACCAACAAATGTATTGCATGATACTTGCAGTTTGGGCATTCCTTCAACCTGTACAAGGCACATCCTGCAGCTGCCAACAACTTCTAGAGCCGGATGGTAACAGTAGTGCGGTATCTCTATGCCATTGGCCTCAGCGGTTTCCAGAACGGTAGCGCCACTTTTTACCTGAATTTCTTTATCGTCTATTTTCAATAAAGGCATTATGCAACTGCTTTTTCTTCAGGCAAATATTCTAGAAATTCAGCTTTAAATTTCTCCACAAAACTTCTTACTGGCCAAGCCACTGCCTCACCAAATGGGCAGATAGTCTTACCATAACTGCCTTTTGAAAAATCAATAAGACCACCGATGTTATCGGTAATTTCAAAAAGCATATCTATATCGTTTGGTTTACCCCCACCATTAACTAACCGGGTTAGCATTTTCACCAGCCATGCGGTACCTTCTCTACACGGAGTACATTGACCACAAGATTCATGAGCATAAAACCGGGCGATATTAAGGCATGCCTGAACCATATTTACCGTTTCGTCCATTACAATAACACCAGCAGATCCTAGCATGCTTTTCTTTTCTACCAAATCCTCAAAATCCATTTTTACATCCAATGCTTCATCAGCCGTAAGAATCGCCGATGAGGAACCACCAGGAAAAACAGCTTTTAATTGCTTACCACCCGGAATACCTCCTGCCTTTTCGTATATCAAATCCTTCAGAGGTATACCCATAGGTTCTTCATAGACACCTGGATTATTTATACATCCTGAAATACAGAAAAGTCTTGGTCCTGGTCCCGTCTCAGGACCAATGGATTTAAACCAGTTTGATCCACGATTAATAATGTGAGGAATGCAGGAAAGGGTCTCGACATTATTCACTATCGTAGGGCTTTGAAGATAGCCCTCGACCGCTGGGAAAGGCGGCTTGATTCTTGGCCATCCTCGTTTACCCTCAAGAGATTCGATCAACCCTGTTTCTTCACCACATATGTAGGCTCCGGCTCCTCTATGGATGACTACGTCCAAATTATATTTTGACCCAAGAATATTTTTCCCCAGGATGTTATTTTCATATGCTTCGGCTATTGTCTTTTCCAATATTTTGTATTCTTTGAAAAATTCTCCGCGAATGTAAATGAAGGATGTATGACAACCGATGGCGTAAGCAGCAATCACCATACCTTCCAGCATTTGATGCGGTGCTTTATTCATGAGTAATCGATCCTTAAAAGTTCCAGGTTCACTTTCATCTGCATTATTAATCAGATACTTGGGTTTATTGGAATCCTTTGGGATAAACCCCCATTTCACACCGGTTGAAAAACCTGCGCCGCCCCTGCCGCGAAGGTTTGAATCTTTCACTTCCTGGATAACATCCTCAGGATTCATTTTTAGCGTTTTCTCAAGGGCAGTGTATCCCCCAACACTTTTGTAAAATGAAAGCGTATGGCAGTCTTGGTGATCAATATACTCTGTCAGGACTGGTTTAAATGTATTCATTCAAAGGACTCTAGTAATTTGTCAAATTGTTGTGAAGATAAGCCTTCATGATATCCTTTATTTATTTGTACAACCGGAGCAGTCCCACAAGAGCCTAAGCATTCCACTTTCATCAGGGTGAACCGACCATCAGTCGTTGTTTCTCCAGGTTCAATTTCATATTTATCCGATACATGGTCTACCAGGGAATCGGCACCGTTCAGACTACAGGACAGTGTCTGGCAAACTTGAATGATATGGCGACCTTGTGGTTTCGTATATAACATGGTATAAAAAGAAACACAGTCCATCACAATGGCTGGATGGCAATCAACCAAATCAGCGATAGTATCAATTACACTATTAGAGATGTATCCATCCTGTGACTGTGCTAAATGTAGCAGTGGTAAGGTAGCAGATTTTTTATCTGGGTATTGGGAAAAAATTTGTTCTACCCTTTCTGGGTCTGCGAAAGTAAATCTTTGCTTGGATTTACCATTGGAATTCATCGGTCCAATTCTCCTGCGATAACATTTATACTTCCAAGAATCGCTGGTGCATCTGAAAGCATATGTCCTTCTATCAGTTTTGAAAATATTGAATAGTTTATCAGTGATGGTGGTCTTGTGCGAACGCGGTAGGGTGTACGGTTTCCATCACTTATAATATAATATCCCAGCTCACCATTAGGTGATTCTGTCGGTACATAGGCTTCACCAACAGGTGGTGTCATACCCCTATTTGGCATGGTAACTTCAAAATGATATATCAAACCCTCAATAGAGTTATAAACTTCATCTTTTGGAGGCAGGCTAAATCCAAAATCCGGATCAATGTTCACATTTCCAGTTGGCATTTTATCCAGAGATTGCCTACATATCTTTATACTTTGGCGGATTTCCTCCATCCGCACTAGATACCGATCAAACACATCACCATTCAAAGCAATGGCAACATCAAAATCAAAGTCTTCATAACAGGAATATGATTCATTCACTCTGATATCCCAATCTACACCAGCTGCTCTTGCCATAGGTCCAGATATACCATAAGAAATAGCATCCTCTTTTGAGATGATACCAATGTTTTTTGTCCGATCATGCCATATTCGATTCTTATTTAATAAAGTTTCTATATCATTGGAAACTTCTTCTACTTCATTTAAAACTTTTAGGACAGCCTTTTCATATCCTTCTGGGATATCCCGCATCAGACCTCCAACAAGGGTATAACTAGTGGTGAGGCGAGTCCCGGTGGCTATTTCAAAAAGATCATATATGTCTTCTCTCACCCTGAATCCATAAAGAAACGCAGTCATCGCTCCTAAGTCTACTGCTAGCATACCCACATTTAATAGATGATCAGCAATCCGACTCAATTCACACATTAGAATACGGATATACTCTGTTCGTTTAGAAACTTCTAGGTCCATCAATTTTTCTGCTGCCAGGGCGTAAGCCACATTGTTACACAAGGGCGATAGATAATTCATTCTGTCTGTAATTGTAATATACTGGTTGAAATCCAAGTCTTCACCTAACTTTTCAAACCCAGAATGGAGATAGCCGATTTCTGGTGTTGCCTTCATTACAGTTTCACCTTCCAGTTCCATAATTATCCTTAGTGTACCATGGGTCGCTGGGTGGTGAGGCCCAAAATTGAGAACCATTCTGTCCGTTTCAAGTTGCTGTTCTGTAACTCTAGTCATTCTGTGCGTTTTTCTTTTTTTATGCCCCGATCAATCACAGGAAAATCATATCGTTCTTTGCGACCTAACCTAGGATAGTCCCTTCTTAATGGGTGTCCTTCATAGTCATCTGGATTCATAATGCGGATCAAATTCGGATGTCCTTCGAACTTTATGCCAAATAAATCAAATACTTCACGTTCCTGCCAGTCTGCTGTTTTCCACAGTAATTCTATAGAAGGTAATACTGGATTATCTTCAGGAACATACGCCTTTACTGTCACACGCTCTGCTGAAGCATGGGAAAGCAGATGATACACAACAGCAAAACGTTCAAAGCCACCAAGTGTTAAATTATCAATTGCTGTAAGATCAGCTAAAAAGTTGAATCCCGAATCCTTAAAGATCTTCAGCACATCTATAATACTCTGGCCTTTGATATGAATAATTTTTTCACCGGCAAATTCCGTCAAACCAAAGACATAATCGGAGAATGAACCTTCTATCTGGGAAAGCGTTTTTTCTAAAGACATCTATTTAGAAGATGAAAGTGCGTAGTCAGACAATTTCTCTTTATCTATCAAATTTTGGATTTTCATTAGACTTTCTACAACACCTTCCGGTCTTGGTGGACAGCCAGGTACATATACGTCAACTGGTATAAAATTATCTATGCCCTGGATCACACTATATGTATCAAATACACCTCCACTGGATGCGCAGGCTCCCATAGAAATCACCCATTTGGGTTCTGGCATCTGTTCGTATATGCGAATAAGTACTGGCATCATTTTGATAGAAATCCTACCTGCGACAATTAATAAGTCTGACTGCCGTGGTGAAAAACGGATAGCTTCCGCGCCAAAGCGGGATATATCCGTACGCGCTGCCAATACTGCCATAAACTCAATCCCACAACAGGCTGTACCAAAGGGCATTGGCCAAAGTGAGTTCTTTCTACCCCAGTTTATAGCGCTTTCTAGCGTTGTAGTTAATACATTTGATTTAATATCATCTTGATTCATGTAAATATTTTAATATAAAGAAGATTATCTAGAAATGATAATACACCTTCTTGGTAAAATAACATTCTGTTCTACCCACAATTCCTTTTATTCCCAATCCAATGCTCCATTCCGCCAAACATAAACAAAACCAAACCCTAGGATAGCCAGAAAAACAACCATTTCAAAAAAAATAAAGGGACCTGCTGAAAGGAAATCTTTGAATACCACGGCCCAGGGATAAAGAAAGACAATTTCAATATCAAAAATAATAAACAGTAAAGCTATTAGGAAAAAACGAATCGAAAATCGAATTCTCGTGTCTCCTACTTGATCTATGCCGGATTCATAGGGCATCATTTTTACTGCATTCGGTACGCGTGGACCAAAAAGATGGGTTGCAATGAGACTCACAAATGCAAACCCCGCAGCAACAAGAAATACAATTATAATAGGGAAATAGTTTTCAACCATAATATGCGTTATTAATCGCAGCACTAAATTTACATCTGTATCCTTTAGCCAACAAAGAGTCGAATATCACAGAATACCCGCATCAATAAGCTCCACCAATAATTAAGGTACCTGTAAATCCTGACTTTTAGTGATTGATAAGTTTGTTAATTATATCCCAAAAATAGGGGCAATATTACAGCGCCTGCACAAATAATAACAAACTCTCTTTTACCCATCCTAATACTGGCACCCAATAAATACCAAAAACCACGGATGGTATTGCTAATAATAGAAAAATCATGGTCATAGAAAAAGATGGTACTGCTATAACATCACTTGGTTCACCAGTAAGATACATTGCTTTTACAACACGCAAATAATAGTACAGTGATACAACCGTATTAAGTGCACCAAAAAAAGCTAGCCAGTAAAATGCTGGTCCTGCATTAATTACAGCGGCAAAGAGATAAAATTTACCAATGAACCCAACCGTTGGCGGCAGACCGGTAAGTGAAAACATGAAAATGGTCATAACAAGCCCAACAATAGGCATACGCCAGCCTAACCCGTTAAAGTGTTCGAAAGTTTCTCCACCCTCCTTCTCGATCACGTAAATCAGCACAAAAAATGCACCTAGGTTCATAAACAGATACATCACCAGATATATCATAATACCAAATACGCCTTCTGAAGATATTGTAGGCAGGGCCATGAGCATATAACCTGCATGAGCAATACTGGAATAAGCCAACATTCTTTTTACGCTTGATTGCTGGACTGCGACCAAATTCCCCATGCTCATAGTAATTACCGAAATGATGCCCAACAATTGTGGCCAGGAGTAACTTACGGTAGAAGACCAACCCACCCCGCTCAAAGAAGCGCCGTCAACAAATATCTGATTAAAGAAGCGAATCATCAGGGCAAAACCCGCGGCTTTGGGTGCCACAGATAAATAAGCTGTAATTGGAGTTGGTGATCCTTCATAAACATCAGGTGTCCAAAAATGAAAGGGAACAGCGGATATCTTGTAGCCAAAACCAGCCAGTACAAAAACACTGGCAATTGTTAAGGCTAGATTAGCTGAACCATCGAGGGCTTTGACAGCATCCCTGATCTCAAAATAATTCGTGGTACCCGTCAATCCAAAAATAATGCTGAGGCCGTACAGCATAATGCCTGATGAAAATGCACCATAAATAACATATTTTAATGAAGCCTCATTGGAACGGGGATTTTTCTTCAAATAGCCGGCCAGAATAAACGACATGAGCGACACAATTTCTATGGATAAATAAACCATGATCAGATCAATGGCACTAGCCATAAGAAACATACCAAATACCATCACTGCCAGCAGAACGTAATATTCTCCGGTATGATAACCCTTAAACTCATTGCTATTACGGCTGATCACAATGACCAGTATGGTGGCTACAATAACAATTGCTTTAATAAAACTAGCAAAAGGATCAAAAGCCAGTGTATCCATAAATAACGTGGTGGGAGAATGCTTGGTGATAGCCACTGCAATTAAAGTGAGTAATAGTCCCAGTATGACCCAGTTACTGACCTTTTTTGATTGCAGCGATTCCGAAAATATATCGATAATAATTGCCAGCAATATCGTACCTGAAAGGATCAATTCAGGCCAGTAAAGAGAGAGACTTTGCAGATTACTCATACTACGAGAAGCATGTTAGAAAATGCCGGCTATACCTCCAACTATAACAACTTGATCGATCAATACATTCATGGTCTCTTTGATCATATCCAGAAACGGTCTGGGGTAAATACCAAGAAAAATTGTGATTGCCAATAAGGGTACCACAGTGAAAAGTTCACGCCGATTAATATCGACCAGTCCTGTATACTTTTCATTCAATTTGCCAAAAAACATCCGTTGGAAGGCCCACAGGAAATAGGCAGCATTTAGCAAAATACCAATTGTGGAAATTATTACGATGGTACGGAATACAGGGAAGGCACCGATGAAACACATGGCTTCACTGACAAACCCAGACAGGCCAGGTAAACCTAACCCTGCAAAAAATGCCAGGGCAACAATTCCGCTGTAAACCGGCATTTGTGCCGCTAGTCCGCCAAAACCTTCAATATCACGATGGTGTGCCTGATCATAGATCACACCCACTAGAATAAAGAGCATGGCCGAGATGGTACCATGATTAAACATCTGAAATACCGCCCCATTGATACCAGCCTGTGCGGCCATCAAATTTGAGCCATTCGCAGCACCGCCGGCAATGACTGCCGCCATACCCAATAAGAGGAAACCCATATGACTAATACTAGAATAGGCGACCATTTTCTTCAGGTCTTTTTGCGCCAGGGCACACATGGCACCCCACAACACATTGATCATACCCAGAACTGCAAAAGCACCCGCGAACCACCAGACTGCGTCCGGCAGCATAGTGTAATTAATCCGCAGCATACCATAAACACCCAATTTTAGCAGAATACCGGCCAGCACCACTGAAATAGCTGTGGGCGCCTCTACGTGGGCCAACGGAAGCCAGGTATGAAATGGAAAAACAGGAACTTTAATGGCAAAACCAATAAATAGTAACACCCAAATCACCTTGATGGCGCTCATACCCCACCAGACGACACCATCCAGGGCGAAAGGTGCTCGTTCCATCATGAGCAACATATCGAATGTGTTTCCACATGCAAAATAGAGCGCTAGTAAGGCAATCAGCATGAGGACAGAGCCAAATAAAGTATACAGAAAAAATTTAATCGCTGCATATTCTCTTTGCGGTCCACCCCACATTCCAATCAGGAAATACATGGGCAATAACATTACTTCCCAGAAAACATAGAATAGGAAAAAATCCAGGGATAGGAATACACCCATTATACCAGTATCTAATAATAGAAATAACGCAAAATACCCTTTCACGGCGCGATCGATATTCCAACTCACGAAAACGCCCAGAAAGGCTATTAATGCATTCAAGGCGACCATCGGCAAGCTTAGCCCATCGATGCCAAGAATATAGGCGATGCCCAACGATGGGATCCATTCAGCACGTTCCATAAATTGAAATGATCCATCGGTCGGATTAAATGTTATCCATATCATTACTGCAACAAGTAATTGGATTCCAGTGGTTACTGCTGCTATTTTTTTAATAAGATCCTGTTGACCCCTGGGAACAAACCCAATAGCAACCATCCCGATAATTGGAATCCAGATAATCC
>JBJKZU010000027.1:0-10681 GCA_045569095.1 Fidelibacterota bacterium | reverse complement strand
TGAAATTGCTGTATTAAAACGCATATTTTCTAGATCATTAGTGACCTTGGCGATCGTTTGATGTAACAATCGTCTAGTTTCCTTAGAATCTTTCTTCTCACTGTGTTTATCAGTATTATTAAATATTCGCCAGATCTTTTCGGAAAACCGGGCACAGCCCTGTAATCCCTTTATCGACCAGGGTTTTGACTTATCCAACGGTCCCATAAACATTTCATATAACCGCATAGAATCTGCACCATATTTCTCAATAACATCGTCAGGATTGATCACATTCCCTCGGGATTTACTCATTTTCTGTCCATCTTCCCCTTGAATCATACCCTGATTAAAGAGTTTTTTGTACGGTTCTCTGGTTGATACAAGACCTAAATCATGCAACACATGGTGCCAGAACCGGGAATAAAGCAAATGGAGCACAGCGTGCTCTACCCCACCGACATAAAGATCCACTGGCATCCAGTATTTTTCAACTTCTTCATCCCAGGGTCGATCCTCATTATTCGGGTCAAGAAAACGGAGATAATACCAGCAAGATCCAGCCCATTGGGGCATTGTATTCGTTTCACGTTGTGCCCGATTGCCAGTTTCTGGATCAGTGGTATTAACCCAGTCTGTAATACCTGATAATGGGGATTCACCTGTACCAGTTGGCTCGTACTTTTCGACGTTAGGTAACAATATAGGTAAATCATCCTCTGGAACAGCTTTATGTTCATTGTTTATATGGATTATTGGGAATGGTTCGCCCCAATAACGCTGTCTCGAAAAGAGCCAGTCCCGCAGTTTATATTCCACTGCCCTTTCACCTTTGTCAAGATTTTCCAGGTATTTAATGGTCTTTTCAATAGCTTCTTTGACAGGTAGATCATTAATAGAAAAAGAACCGTCAGGTGTAGCAGAATTCATCATGGTCCCTGTTTCTGTATCAGTAAATGCACCAGAACTAATATCACCGCCGGCAACAACCTGCACAATGGGAAGATCAAATTTCTGGGCAAATTCGAAATCACGCTGATCGTGACCTGGTACAGCCATAATTGCCCCCGTACCATACGACATGAGTACATAATCTGAAATCCAAATAGGGATTTCCTCGTTATTTAGCGGATTTATTGCGTGGGTACCTATAAAAACACCTGTTTTTTCTTTATTCAGTTCCCCTCGATCCAAATCTGATTTTTCGGCAGTCAATTCAATATAATTATCGACCGATTTTTTTGCTTTTTCTGTAGTCAAGATTTTAACTAGCGGATGCTCTGGCGCTAATACCATATACGTAGCCCCAAAAAGCGTATCTGGCCTTGTTGTAAATACATTTATTATTTCATTTATAGATGGTATTTTAAATTTTACATTAGAACCATACGATCGCCCGATCCAATTGCGTTGCAGTTCTTTTACGCTCTCGGGCCAGTCTACATTGTCAAGGCCAGCGAGCAGTGATTCAGCATATTCAGTAATCTTAAAGACCCACTGTCGCATAGGTTTTCTAACCACCGGGTGTCCGCCCCGCTCTGATTTTCCATCTATTACTTCCTCGTTAGCTAACACAGTGCCCAATTCCGGACACCAATTCACCGGTACCTCATCTTGGTAAGCTAGGCCACGTTTATAGAGCTGCAGGAAAATCCACTGCGTCCACTTGTAATATTTCGGGTCGGTAGTATTAATCTCTCGATCCCAATCGTAGGAGAATCCCAAGCTCTTGATCTGTGATTTAAAACGTTCTACGTTATTGGCTGTAGTTTTAGCTGGATGAGTGCCTGTTTCAATGGCATACTGCTCTGCTGGTAGTCCAAATGCATCCCACCCCATAGGATGAAGCACATTAAATCCCCGCATTCGTTTATACCGGGCCAGGATATCCGTGGCTGTATAGCCCAAAGGGTGTCCTACGTGAAGTCCCTCTCCCGATGGATAGGGAAACATGTCCAGGATATAATACTTGGGTTTTTGTGGATCCAGCTCGACTTTAAAAACTTTATTTTCATCCCAGTACCGTTGCCACTTCGGCTCTATGGCTAAATGATCGTATTTTTTGTTCATGGTTGTTGTGTCGGGGTGAAAGGATTTGAACCTTCGGCCTCGTCGTCCCGAACGACGCGCGCTAACCGGGCTGCGCTACACCCCGAAATAATTGATCCTGTAACCATGCAACGGTGAGCAATCTACTTTATTTGGTATTCAAACTGAAATAGCTAAATCAGCGCTTTCAGCACCAAAAATCCACCGATCAGTAAAATGGAGAATATAATCGACAAAAGATTGAAATACTTACCAATAAAATCGGTGATCAATTACCATATTGGCGAATTAACAGTGCTACCAGGAAGCAACGAGCCAAACGGCTTACGGTTGAAGCCAGTAAAAATGGGAATGATCTTGAAGGGTTTGGGTGTAAAACTGGCTTTGAAAACGATCAGAAAATTAAAGATCTCATATTTTTCCTGAATATTAAGGAATACCTGCTCAGTAAAACTTGGGATATGTTTAAAAAATAACATAGTACTTGTTGAGTATGATGATAATTGATTCCAGATTCTGGATTAAAAGATTTATTACAGTTAACCAATTTTGAGTGTAAAAAAAGGTTGAAATAACTATGTTTTATTATTGTGAATAGAAAAACGTTCTAAAAGATATATTATCACAATTCCAATTAAGCTTAAAAAAATTACCTCGATGATATTAGAATCACCTTCGAAATTGGAGGGTAATACATTATTTTGGGTAAATGGAACTATTTCTCCATGAGAATTAATCCGTGTTTGAATTGTTTCTTTCCATGGCCAAATTTTATTTAGAGATCCAATTAAAAAACCTATTAATAAGGCAATGGTGATATCATGATAATTTTTGAAAAGCCATTTTAATAATTTGGAAAAAGCCAACAATCCAGTAATACAACCAACACCGAAAATAGTGATTACATCCAATTTGAAACCTGTAATTGCAACTAAGATGAATTCGTAAGATCCTAGAAGTAATAAGATGAAACTGCCAGAAATACCTGGTAAAATCATAGCACAACTAGCAATTGATCCAGAGAGAAAAACAAACCACAAAGCATCTGGATTTTGCATTGGATTTAAAATTGTAATGTAAAAAGCTATACTAGAACCAATTATTAAAGAAATGATGTTATTAACATCCCATTTGTTAACTTTTTTTCCTACAATATAAACACTTGCTACAATTAAGCCGAAAAAGAAACCCCATAGTAATTGTGAGTGAGTTTCCAAAAGGTGGGTAATTACTTTTGCTAAAGATATAATACTAATAGCAATTCCAGTTAAAAGAGCGATTAAGAAGTTCCCGTTAATATGTTCCCAAAAACCTTTAATACCATTTTTATTAAGTTTTTTTATAGCTTCAAAATTAACGTTGTTAATCGTTTCTATAAGTTCTTCATATATACCAGAGATGAACGCAATTGTGCCTCCAGATACTCCAGGAATAATATCTGCAGCTCCCATAGCCATTCCTTTTAAACTTAATGAAAGGTATTCTTTTGTTGTTCGGATCATTATTTGATTAATATAAATTGTCTATACAATTATTTCAGAAATGTTTCCCGACTCCGGATCTTTCAGGATTTGTTTTTATTATATAATTCAGATCCACTTAGTTAGTTACAGATACAGCGATAGCGGACATAACCTCACGCTGACTGGTGGTTCCCGAAGGCCGATTCAATAGTTTACCATCCACCACCATAGCGCTGGAACCACCACCATCTAGGTTGATCGCTTCCACACAACCTAGATCTCTCATCAGTATGGCCAACTCTTGGAGATCAACACCGCGGCTATCTATTTGCCGACCATCCACAACCAGTAAGACCAATTCGCCGCTATTACGGTATCCTGCGGCCGTTCTGGGATGTATGTTTGGAATTGTGGAACCAAAAAATACTTCTTCATCAGATGTGACCCTGATCTTACCTTCGTGCATTAATACCGGCCCGGCATGGATGGCATCATTAACTTCCCAGATTTCTGCTATTGAAAAATCAAAAGAGTCCACTGGTTTTTCGGGATGGTTTTCCAGTGGTTGAGAAAAATTAAATAAGGAGTCATTGCGGCTGGTTACCCATGCAATATCAACACTACCATCATCCAAAAAACCTAATGCGCCGCGGGCAGTGTAATAACGTTTGTTGTTGCGTAGCACAGATCTCGTGGCCGGCGCAACTGTAAAGTTGTTTACATAGAGAAGACCAACGTGTTCTGTGGGATTTTTGTCCATTAAAAAATAACCGCCATTGACAACAACTCTGGCTTTCTTATTTTCAGAAAATTGAGTCAACGTTTCCCGGCGGTCCAGGTCATCCGAGACAATAACATCCAGATCAACGTTAGGATGTGTCGGGTCGATTATTGCTGCCCAAGCATTAATCGGTAATTCATCATTTCTCCCTGTCATTATCTTGATACCTGGTGGTAATTCAGAATTCGCATTCTCAACAGGTTGCCAACGCATGGTAATTTTTGAAAAAGACTTGCCATTACGCGCGCATGATGATAAAAAAATGACCGCACCAAGAATAAGGAACGAAAAAATTTTCAATGTATTAGCGCAGTTCATGGTTCATTTATCGGTATAATAGTGAAGTCAGCTTCTTTCAAAACGTTGCTTTCGTCATCTAAAACAGCAATGTTCCACTGACCAACAGCATCTTCACGGGGAGTGATATAGGACCAGCAGCGAAAATAATCAGATACACTTATATTCATATGAACTGTAGCATAATGTTCACCGTTAAATTTCCAGACGTGGGTTATATTCTCGGATTGTTCCGGGTTACGCAAACCGACAAAGCAGTATATCTTTGATGTTGTATCAATAAATACTTCTCGGATGCGTACTGGTTTACGCTGCTCTAGGTTAATATTTTCGCAAACTACCAGACGCTGAACAGATATAGCTTTTGGTTTTTTATCCTGAGGTTCTTTCGGCGGCACAAATTCTTTGACTACCAATCCTGAAGAAGCCAGGTAATTTTCATCTGCATTTTGTATAGTATTACTATCTTTTACTGCCATTGGCTGATCCAATACTTCTAATCTCTTGGAATCTTCGACGATATTTCCCTTTTCTTCTTGGGAAAATGCTGATGTGACTCGATACGAATATGCGGTAAATAGTAAAAAAGCAAGATAAACAACCGATAAATGGGGAATGTATCGTGCCAATTTTTGCCAAAAGGAAAATAATACCAGCACAACAAATACAATGGTAACAGGAAAGAATGACGGGTCCAGATATAGGCCTTGAATCATGTTAAGAAATGGTTCGGTCATTATTATTGGTTCATTCACTACTGTTGTAGTAGAATAAATTACCATTATCAGTTTGAAACCTGAAATGATATCTATATGTCTGCCATTTAATTAGTAAACATTTAAATTCAACATGAATTAAATCCTAATGAAGTCATTTCTGAGAGCCATAGTTGTAGTTTACTTTTTATTAGCAGGAATACTATTGTCCAACACCCCAACATATGTTTCAGTTGGTGTTTTTCAACAGGAACAGCGCATTTTTTATAATGTAGATGATGGCTTACCCAGTAATGATATACGTGATATTGCTGCCATAGAAGATGGCACAGTATTTGCTGCTACAGCCAAAGGACTGGCGGTGTTCATTGGTGATGATTGGTCCGTTGTAGAACAAATGGAAAATGTGGATGTTTGGATGCTGGCTGCTAAAGGTAATGAACTGGCCGTCTTTGGCGGCACTGAAAAGAACCAGATTGTATCCGGAGGAAAAATCTATCTACTTAACAGGGACTGGTTAGATCAAACTATTTCGCTTCCAGCGCGAGTAAAGGTACCCGTTTCAAGAAATGATCTCAGTTTCCGCAATAATATTATGCTGGGCACCACAGATGATATCATATTGTTGAAAAGAAGATATGGGAATATTTATAAAAAATCATCTAAAGGATCAAGATTTACCCCGAATACTCGTCCTGTAGCACTAAATATTCCCGCAGCGGAAATTCGACAAATTACTGTTACTGGCGCAGGAAAAACGTACGCTGCGACCGATTCTGCCCTGTTTTCCTTTTCATCATTGCAGGAAGGCTGGTCCCCGGTACTGCCACGTAATGGACAGCACAGTTGGGGACTGCATGATGCCCGCGGTGTGACCGTAGATGCGTTTGGACGGCTGTGGTTTTCCAGTATGCAGGGTATAGGTTATTATGATGAGGGCTGGCACTTGTTTACTGGCCATGATGGTCTGCCCTACAGTGATTTTACCATGATGGCACCTGGCAACACTGGTGATATGTGGTTTGGGACCCGTAAAGGTGCCGTTTATTTTGATGGAGAAAATTGGGAATACCGCCAGGGAAAACGCTGGCTACCGGATGATCATGTACGCAGTATTACGGTTACTCCAAATGGTGACGCCTGGTTTGCTACCGCGAATGGCGTAAGTGTCATCCAGCACCGTCCCATATCCCTTGCAGAAAAGGCACAATGGTATGAAAATGAGATTGATCGTTATCATCGCCGGACACCCTATGAGTTTGTTTTGGAAGTACATGTGGAAGAACCGGGTACAAAACGCAACTGGAAACAGCACGATAGCGATAATGATGGTCTCTGGACCAGCATGTATGGTGCAGGTGAGTGTTTTGCATATGCAGCTAATGGTGATATTCAGTCAAAAAAACGGGCCAAGAAGGCTTTTGATGCCATGAAATTCCTTGGGGACGTTACCCAGGGAAATAAGCATTCACCACCAGCGGGGTTCGTGGCCCGTACCGTTTTACCAACTAGTGGTCCTGACCCCAACACTGGCCGTATTAAACGGGATTTACATAAAAAAGAAACAGATGATGCAATGTGGAAAATCTACGAACCACGCTGGCCAAAAAGTGCAGATGGAAAATGGTATTATAAAACCGATACTAGTTCAGATGAACTGGATGGGCATTATTTCCTGTATGCATTGTATTATGATCTGGTTGCGGATACGGAGTCAGAAAAGGAACGAGTACGAGAACATGTTCGGCGTCTAACTGATCATATTATCGAACATGGATTTCAATTGATGGATCATGATGGCCGACCTACCCGCTGGGCCCGGTATAGTCCCAAGGAATTGAATTTTGATAAAAACTGGTTTGTAGAACGGGGGCTAAATTCATTGAGCATACTTTCCTACCTCATCACAACGGCCCATATCACAGGTGATGATAAATATCGGGACATAGCAAGTACTCTCATAAATCAACATGGGTACGCACAGAATATGATTGATATGAAATTTCAACGTGGTTTTGGTACAGGAAACCAATCGGATGATGAAATGGCTTTTATGTGTTACTATAACTTAGTGAATTATGAAAAGGATCCGGAACTACGTGCTAGATATGCTTTTTCATTCTGGATGGCGTGGCAACAGGAAGCACCTGAATTAAATCCATTTTTTAACTTTGCTTTTATGGCAGCCTGTCAAGGACTCAGTTTTGAAGATCCTTGGGGAGTCTATGAGTTGGAACCACATAGCGAATGGCTAGATGAATCTGTTGAAACATTGGTTCGTTTCCCACTGGATCGCTTTAATTGGCGTCACACCAATAGTCACCGTATTGATATTTCCAGATTCCACACTGCCACAAAAACATTTGATGACAATGATATGAGTACTAGTGGTTATCGTAACAATGGAAAGGTCATCCAGGTAGATGAATCACACTTCAATCACTGGAACAGAGACCCATGGCGATTAGATACTGGTGCAGATGGACGAGTTCTATCAAACGGGACAGTGTTCCTTCTACCCTATTATATGGGCCTTTATCACGGTTTTCTATTGGATTAGTCAATGCAAAACTAAGCCGCGAGTTATTATTGGACAAAATCCATTAAAATATTTGGGCGATCGGTGATGATACCATGGACCCCCATGTTCACTAATCGCTTCATTTCAATCGAATCATTCACAGTCCAGACCCAAACTTGACGATCCCCTTTCGAAAAAGCTTCAATATAACGTCGATCCAGCTCCAATTTTCCCAGTTTAGTAGAAAATGTAGTGGGTAATTGGGCTACCACTGCATCCAAAGGAAGTAGCCGCTCAAGTCCGATTCTACTTAAAATATAAAGAACAGTACCCTGATTTACAGGCAAAGATATTGCTACTTCCGGACAAATATCATGGAATCGGGCGACTGTTTCATCTCTGAACGAAGCTATTATAGCTTGATCAGCCGCAACTCCATATTTCCGTAATAGGTCACATAAATCTTTTTCCAAGGGCGGATCATGCTGTTTAATTTCAATATCATACACCTGCTGGGGAAAGGTATCCATCATTTCAATTAAGGATAGAATCTTGATTCCTTTGCCGCGATAAGGATATGTCAAACCATCAAGAGACCAGTTATAGGCACCATCCACCTGTTGCAATTCTAGCCAGGACATTTCCCGAATCAATCCGGTACCATCTGTAAGGCGATCAATGGTTGGATCATGATTAATCACAATGACACCATCTTTGGTACGGTGGATATCCAATTCTATCACTTGAATACCCATATTTATTGCATTGGTAAATGCTAACAGTGATTCATCTGGATATACCTTATTGCCTCCCTGATGTGCAATGGTAACAGGTTTAGATAAACGTTTTAATAAGGGATGGGTTGTTTTCTGAGGGATGATAAATCCCAGGATGTAAAGGAAAAGATAAAAGCCGCAAATGAGTGTCAAAAACTTTTTCATGTATTATAGAAATTGTATGTTTGACTATAGCTGCTTAAATCTGTTTAGTTATATTTATTTCAGGAGTACAATTTTTCTAGTTGCGGTATAATTAACGGCAGATAAACGATAAAAATACACACCTGAAGGTAAAGGTTTTTCATTATCACTTTTACCATTCCAATAAACAATTCCTGGACTTACTGACTGTTTATCATTAATAAGTGTTCTGACTAATTTTCCTCTTAAATCATAAATCCCTATTGTTAACTGCCCCCCAATCGGTGCCTCGTAAGGGATAGCGGTTACAGGATTGAAGGGATTGGGATAAGCGGCATGAAGTTGAAATCCATTGGGATACAATATATTATTAGCAACAACATTTGTACTGGCCGGACAATAATTACCGTCTGGAGCTAGCTGGGGTATCAGGTAGGTACTATCTGTGATCAGCGAATACATTAGTATATCCGTCTGTTCAAAAAGCGCCGGTGTACATGGTTCCCATTCATTGGCGATACCCATGCAGGTAGCCGCGTCGGCGAGGATACCCATATTGGTTACTATACACCAGTAAAGATATTCAATGGCCATGCATTCATAATCACAGGTATAGTCATCATAGTGATACCATGCTTCCGGTGGATAATTATTGGGGTGTTGTATGAATTGTCCACCCCGTGCTACATCCATGGCAGTGGTGAGCAAAGATGAATTAGGTTCCACGGAAAAAGCGCTGGGATATATGTTAGTGTGACCAATCGCATTGATCACATGGACTACTTCTTCCACAGTGGCATCGGCCCCCCAATAGCCAGGATTATTGGGATCAATTTCGTTGCGCCATAATACAGCAGCGGCACCTTCCCCATCATAATGGTCAAAAAAATTATCCATGGCAGGTGAACCATCATAAGCAAAGATCGGAATAAGAGCGTTATTGGAAGCCAGTTCTGTTTTCAATAAGGGATCGTCCACTGCTCCATCTTCATCGTTATCCAGCAATTCTGCAGCCACGGAAGCTACGTGTAATACTTTTTCATCCGGGATTGAAGATTCCGCATAAATGCTGAAACAATCCAATACGTGAATGTATTTAGTAAAGGAGCTAAAAGCAGTTGAATTGGCATTTGGATTTGCTGTAATATCAAAACAGACAGTGTTCTGGGCGCGAATTACCTGAATCGATAATAATAGAAAGGCAATTGCGCTATATTTGATCATGTTTTTTGATAATAAAATCCAAAACTGAACTAGCAAAATGTAGTAAGGAAAAACAAAATATTTTTAAAAATACTTGATTTTCGGATTAAATACAATTAACGTCTAGTGTGAAATGAGAACAGAACGAGATAGCATCAAAATCTGGGACTTTCACAGCCTGACAAGACCAAAACGAAAGTAGAGGTAAACTTGAAACCCGAAAGGGTGAAAAGAAGTCAGGAAAAAAGCCAGGTTACTAGATCTGTCAAAGGAAAAGGTGGCCTGGCTTTTGACTTATAGGAACAAAAAACCCCACAAAATGCGGGGTTTTTTATTATTTTATTTTTTTTGATTTACTTTGATACTGGTGTAGAAAGATCTGGTCGGAATAATAAAACTTCAGAATGGTAATCTTCAACCGCTGCACTACGAGCATTAAGAATCTCATCCCCCTTGCCTTCACCAAACGTTTTTTCCAATTTATCCCAAAGGTTAGTCTTATCTGGCCACATTTCAGCCCAACTATCCATACCAAAACAAATAGCATACATCCGCCCTGGGCCCCCGACAACTTTTGAGTATACGAACATCCTTACATTGCTATCGTTGTCTTCTAATGCTTCACGAACGTTTTCCAATGCATCACGATGTTGTCGCCATTCTCCTGGTTTGTACCGTGGATACCAAATAGCAAACATTTTTGGCAAATGAGTTGCTTTACTGTAGGATAATTTTGGTAAATATCTCCAATA
>JBJKZU010000026.1:0-10713 GCA_045569095.1 Fidelibacterota bacterium | reverse complement strand
TACAGCACAAAAGGTATACCGAAATTCGAACAGGGGTAAAAAGGTAACCTATACTGTAAAGCGGGGCGATACGATTGGGCATATTGCCGATGATTACAATAGCACTGTAGGTAAGATCAGGGCCTGGAATAAAATGAAAAAAGGATCATATATCCGACCGGGGCAAAAATTAACGATATGGCTTGAAAGTGAGCAGGCCAAAAATTCAGCTGAAGAAATTAAAATCTATTATACGGTAAAAAGTGGTGACACATTAAGTAAAATAGCAGAAAATCATCGTGTAAGAATAGTTAGTATACTGGAGTGGAATAAATTGAATAAATCCCAAACCATTTTTCCTGGCCAAAAATTAGCTATATGGGTAAAACAGGGATGATGTATCTTCCAATAATCATATTTGCCAAACAATTAATTACTGATTAATAAATAATCAGTTTTATTGAATCGGGAGTAATGCCATGACCAAACAGGAAATCGTTGACGCAGTTTCTGAAGCAACTGGATTAACAAAGGTCGAGACCGAAACTGTTATGAATGGTGTAATGACCACCATCACAGAATCACTTGCACGTAACGAACGTGTAGAATTGCGTGGGTTTGGTACCTTTGGTACCAAACATCGCATGCCGAAAAAAGCACGGAATCCGGGAACAGGGGAAGCAATATATCTGCCGGAACGCTATGTGCCCACATTTAAACCTGCAAAATACTTGCGGGGCCGAGTGAATGATTCGATGATGGCCAAATGAAAGAAAGAGTATGCCCTGCGGTAAAAAACGCAAGAAGAGGAAGATAAGCACGCACAAACGCAAAAAACGTTTACGTGCAAATCGCCATAAGAAAAAGATTCGTTAAGTATAAATCGACCCATACCATGCGGTGTCGTATTGAATTCTATTATTTTTTAATCATCGCGCTGGTTTTGCCAAACATTGTTTGTGGCTGGGGCTATGATGCGCACCGGCGAGTTAACTGGTCGGCTGCAACTATTATACCGGGAGCATTTGGTAAGTATGTTCGCAGTAACCGCCAGGAATTAACCCAGTATGCTGTAGTGGCGGATTATATAAAATCATCTGATAGCAAAGAGGCGCCCCGACACTATATTGACGCAGATCTTTATGATAATTTTCCGTTTGATTCATTGTCTGGATCACTTGTTGATCTTGAATCCAAATATGGAAAGGATGTGGTGGAAAAATGGGGATATGGTCCCTGGGCCATCGATGAGTCCTGCAGTAGAGTGATTCATATGTTAAAAAACAAACGCTGGGATGAAGCTATTTTTCACATGAGCACTCTTGGCCACTATATTAGCGATATTCATGTACCGTTTCATGTTGTAGAAAATTATAATGGACAACTTACAGGAAATGATGGGATCCATTTTCGCTGGGAAAGTCGTATGGTAGATGAATACGTAAAAAGTATTCACCCCACAGGTCCATTGCCACTGCTTTCTGGAAGCGTAGTTGATTTCTCGATGAATATCGTACGAGAATCCTATGTTACTATGCAACAGATCCTTAACGCGGATACAAAAGCACGAAAATTGCTTTCATCAAGTGAACAGCAGCAATTAACCAGCTACGACATCCTTCTTTTTGAAGGTCCTTATTTACAATCATTATATGATCAAACTGCTGATCTGGTACAGGATCGATTAGAAATGGCAGTACTACGCATAGCAGCAATGTGGGTCTATTGCTGGAACGAGGCTGGACAACCATCACCTCCGAAACGATGAGCACACCAGAGCCGCAGGCCATATCCGTTTCTGATCTTACCCAGCGGATAAGGAATGTGCTGGAAGGTAGCTTCCCCGTTTTGTGGGTTTCCGGTGAAATTTCAAATTTTGTGCACCATGGGTCAGGACACATGTATTTTACACTTAAGGATGAGAAAGCGGAAATTCGGGGAGTCATGTTCAAAGGCTTTAATCAATTTTTACATTTCAAACCGGAAAATGGTATGCAGGTACTACTCCAGGGGGATTTAACTGTATATGAGGCCCGAGGACAATACCAAATAGTGGCCAAGAAAATGGAACCAGCTGGAATTGGGACCCTATACCTGGCGTTCGAAGCACTAAAAAAACAGTTGTCAGCGGAAGGCTTGTTTAACTTGGAAGTAAAACAGAAACTACCGGTTAACCCCAAATGTATTGGCGTAATCACTTCCCAGACCGGCGCTGCTGTTCGTGACATTTTCAAGGTATTGGACCGCCGAGCACCTCACGTTGATGTAATTCTCCGGCCTTCCCGCGTACAGGGTAATAAAGCTGCGCTAGATCTTGTTGAAGCAATAAATGACATGGCAGCATTTGACGCTGTGGATGTAATCATCATTGGACGGGGGGGCGGATCACTGGAAGACTTGTGGCCTTTCAATGAAGAACAAGTAGCACGGGCCATATTTGCATGTTCTATTCCGATTATTTCTGCCGTAGGTCACGAAACAGACTCGTCCATTTCCGATCTGGTCGCGGATATGCGTGCGCCTACGCCGTCTGCGGCAGCGGAGGTTGTTTCACCCGCTGCAAGTGATCTTATTGAATATATCCATGGTTTCGAGCAAAATCTGGCTTCGGTCATGCAACATGATTTGCAAAAACGCTGGCAGGATGTGGATAGCTTAAAAGACCGTTTTGTCTTACGGGAACCAGGCCAATTATTGAAACAGTATCGTACCCGTACCCGGGAGCTAATCCATTTAATGGTGCAAGCTTATCGATTGGGGATCCAAGGCTTTTCTGGAAAATTTTCTGGTGCGAATGAAAAACTTCTGGCATTGAACCCGATGAATATTCTTTCTAGAGGATATTCTATCGCTTATCGTGAACCAGATCAGAAAATTATACGTGATCCGCAAGATCTAAAAGAAGGGGATCCCTTTGAGTTAAAAACCTTTAAAGGTGCTTTCCGAGCCAAAAAGGCAAATAAGAAAAAATAGACCCTCGAACCATCTAGTCTTTGTAATATTAGATTATGGCTAAAAAAGATAAACAAATCCAATTTGAGGAAGCATTCAAGCGTTTGGATGAAATTGTCACCAAGCTTGAATCAGGTGATTTATCACTCGAAGAGAGCATGACTCTTTTTGAAGAAGGTATTACACTAACTAAAACGTGCAAAACTAGACTCGAAGCTGCCGAGCAAAAGATTCAATTATTACTTAAGGATTCTGATGGCAATTTGACCCTGGAGGATATTGATTGAATAAACCAATCAGTTTTGGCATTTGGGCTAATACGGATAAACCTGCTTTTTGGAAGGTATTGCCTGATATTGTATCCTGGGCAAAGGATAGGGGAATTAATTTATACATCACCACCAGAATTGAGTCTCAACTGAAGGGTCTTGATCTTGATTATCAACTTATAGAAAGTGCCGATGATTTTGCGAAGCTGGATTTCATTCTGGCTCTTGGCGGTGACGGAACAATTCTTTCATTGGCTCGTGCTATCGGTGATCACGGTACACATATTTTGGGTATTCACCTGGGTGAATTGGGATTTCTGGCAGAAGTGGTTCTGGAAGACATGTTTCCGCGCTTGGACGCAGTAGCTGAAGGTAATTATAATATTCAAAAGCGCATGGTTATAAAATGTATTGTGAAAAATGGAAACGAGCCGCAGACATTTTATGCCCTCAATGATATTGTGGTGGATCGCGGGAAATCTCAACGCCTGCTTAACTGTGAATTATTAGCCAATGATGATTTTGTGGCTAAATACAATGCGGATGGTTTAATTGTAGCTACACCTACGGGATCCACTGCCTATTCCCTAGCTTCCGGTGGACCTATCGTTATGCCAACATTTGGTTCAATGGTGGTTACACCTATCTGTCCTCATACTCTGACCTTGCGGCCTATTGTTTTTCCAGATGATCAAATCCTTGAAATTTCATTTCCCATCAATGGTAGGGAAGAAATGGCTCTGGCTATCGATGGCCAGGTAAATGAATACCTTAAATCAACTGCAAAAGTTGTGATTAAGAAAGCTACATTCAAAATCAACATGGTGAATTTTATGGATTCGAATTATTTTAATACTTTGCGGACTAAACTCGGTTGGGGTGTTCGTGGCGTGGATTAATTTATAAGAGGTAAATCTTAATATAAAAAATTCCCGATTTTCACCGGGACTTTTTTATAATTATTATTCAGATAAATTAGTTAAGGCCTATTACCATCATCATTCCAACAATTTGCTTCTGCTGCTTCCATTTCTTCATCACTATTAATGGTCACGGTTGTATCATCTTCATAGGATATATCTACGGGATATTGTAATGCTGGTTCTTCTTCTGTTTCATTATTATTCATATACCATTCCCTCAAATCGCCCCAACCTTCTTCATTTTCTACGTTGATTGTTGATCCATCAGGCATTATAAAGCTAATGGGCAAGACTAGCTCAAAACAATCTCTTCCTTCATTATCATTCCACTCATCCTGGCATTCATCCTTCGCTTCTTCCATTTCTTCTTCATTATTAATCGTAACTGTGGAATCACCTTCGTTTGTCTCATAAACAATATCTATGGGGTACTCTAAAGTAGGCCGTTCTTCAGATTCAGGGTTTGCATCATACCAGTTTTTTACTTCTTGCCAGCCATTTTCATCATCAGTGGCAACTGTGATGCTTGTACCATCAGGCATTATAAATGTTACAGGATATACAAGTTCAAAACATTCTCTGTTTTCATCTTCATATTCCCAACACTCTCGTTTCACCCTATCCAGACCTTCAGCACTATTAATAGTCACAGTTTCGTCATCGAATACAATATCTACAGGGTACTGTAATTCAGGGCGTCCTTCAGCATCAGGATTTGCTTCATACCAACTTTTAAGATCAGCCCAATCTGCATCATCTTCAAGAGTAATAGTTGAACCATCAGGCATTATAAAGGTAACGGGTAAGACTAGCTCAAAACATTCTCTGTTATCATCATCTCTGCCACCACCACAACGTCCGTAAGAGTTTTTCATCTCTTCATCATTTGTAACTGTAAGAGTTGTACTCCCTTCCCTGGATTCAAACGAAATATCTACTGGATATTGTAACGCAGGTTTTTCTTCAGATTCAGGGTTTGCATCATACCAGGCTTTTATCTCTGTCCAGTTATTATCATCATCACTGCTTATAGTTATAGTAGAGCCATCAGGCATCACATACGTGACAGGTAAAACTAGGTCAAAACATTTCCAGTCGCCTTTATCATCATCTCTATCCCAATCAGATTTATCGTCTCTTTTACCATTAGGATCTAATTTTCTGCCTTCCAAATTGAAATAGACTTCACAGCGGTTGCCCATTTTATGGCCTTTACCATTCATGCTCACTTCATAGCCTAATCCATATGCCTTTTTTGCATAAATACCATCATATTCATTATAATCTTCTTCTACGATAGTTTTTGAGGTGGATGGCAATCCATCCATGCCAACGCTGATTTTATCAGCGTCAATAATAGCTTGAATTAATTCTATATCAGATACCCCGACTGGTTCTGTGCCACTATCTTGACAACCAGCCATCATAATCAAAAAAGCTGTAAGTAATATTTGAAAAGTATATTTCATATTTTCTCCCTAGTTAAATAAAATCTTGCACTCGATTCAATTAAATAAGCTCCTATAAATTTATATAATAATTATTTTTTATAAATACACTTTTAATTACTGAAATGAAATAATTTTCTAGCTTTAAGAAACAAATATCCCCACTACTGGTGACAATATCATCCCATCGGGTTATGCGCCTGAGAAAAGTTCAAATTTAATTAGTTTGCATTTGCCGGTGTCGTCGGAGCATGCAATCGTTCATTATCACCAGCAAACCGGCCTTTTCTGCTAATGCAGCCCCATCTTCATTGATCACCCCATCCTGAAGCCACAGGGCTTTCGCGCCGACCGTAACTGCGCTTTCTGCTATGGGCAGAACGTATTCTGAACGACGAAAGACATCTACCACATCTATTGTTTGTGGAATGTCCGATAATGAAGGGAAGGACTTCATACCAGCAATTTCATTATGACCGGGATTGACAGGAATAATATTATAACCCTGCTCTTTCATGTACATTGATACATAATGACTGGGTCGCTCAGCCTTAGGACTCATTCCCACCACAGCGATGGTTTTCATCTGGAAAATCTTATTTATGTTTTCTATAGAATTCATCGTTTGAAAAAATTACCTAAAACATAAGACACAATTTTGGGGTTTTCTTTTAATCGGCGCAAAGAGTAATCAAACCATTCTTTACCAAACGGTACATATTGTCTAACTGTGTACCCCTTATGCAGTAATTTTTCCAAGCGACCGCCCATAGGAACACCGTATAATACCTGAAACTCAAACCTATTGGATGAAACTTTGGTAGATTCGATCCATTCATCAATACGATCAATTAGAGTAATATCATGGGTCGCTATAGCGACAAAACCCTTACCAGAAAGAATTTCTTTGGTGATATTAAAAAAATTATCCTGGATCGCAGCCCTATCTTTTAAGGCTATAGTTTCCCGTTCATCATAAATCCCTTTACATACTCGAACGTTAAAACCTGTCCGGTTTAAATTGCGAGCATCTTCCAAAGACCGCTTCAGGTAAGCTTGTAGAACAATACCCATATTTGGGTAATCAGATACACAGTTTTTATATAGGTCGATTGTTTGCTGTGTATAGGGCGAATTCTCCATATCGATCCGTAAAAAATTATCATGTTTTTTGGCTTGCTTAAGTATGCGAACTAGGTTATCAGTTGCAATAGTTTTATCCAAAGCAAGACCAATATGCGTTAGTTTTATGGAAATATTGCAATTTATATTCTCTAACGCAATCACATCATACAGGTCACAGTATTGTCGGGTAATACTTTCCGCTTCGGCGGCAGATTGAACGTGTTCTCCAAGTATATCCAGTGTGCATGTAAAACCACGGTCATTTACCTTTTTAACCACCGATACTGTTTCTTCCACAGACTCACCAGCGACATAAGTTTTTGCAAAAAGATGAATTGACCAACGTGGCATGATGCGGATCATGAAAACGATGCTGGAATTTATCCAAGACATGGTCTTCTAATTTAGCGTATTGGCTAGAATGTTGGCAATTGCTTTACAGAAGGGAACTTTGGTAACTTTGGCTTGACTACCGAAAAAGCATTCCGCTAAATTCATTGCTTGTTTTAAGCTAATAGATTAATGTATCGAGATTTTGGAACCGTTCTGATTTTCGCACTGCTGGGCATTGTTTTGGTATATGTACCCTTACTAATTCAAAAGCTGGTAGCGCCCAGTCAAAAAACTCCAGATAAACTAGCTAATTACGAATGCGGTGAAGAACCGGAAGGTTCCGCCTGGGTGCAGTTTAATATTCGATTTTATGTTATCGCACTTATTTTTTTAATTTTTGATGTGGAAGTTGTCTTCCTTTTCCCTTGGGCGATGGTGTTCAAGGAACTGGGCCTATTGGCATTTGTAGAAATGGGAATTTTTCTCGTTGTGCTAATTGTAGGGTTAGCCTACGTCTGGAAAAAAGGTGATCTCGACTGGGTGAAATACAATGTTAAATACGGTCGTGGGCGTTACCGTAGTAAAGTGCCGCGGCCAGAAGGAGAAACAATTGGGAGTATTTGAAAATAAATTTCAGGATAATGTGGTCGTTGCATCTCTGGATAAACTGTTAGGCTGGGCCCGATCAACATCGCCATGGTTTTTCCAATTTGGATTAGCATGCTGCGCAATTGAAATGATGGCTACAGCTGCTAGTCGCCATGACCTGATGCGCATTGGTATGATCCCCAGATCATCGCCCCGGCAGGCTGATGTAATGATTGTGGCCGGAACGGTAACCATGAAAATGGCCTTGCGAGTCAAAAAATTATATGAGCAGATGGCCAATCCAAAATACGTTATTTCCATGGGAAGTTGTGCCACGAGCGGTGGTCCCTATTGGCAGCATGGCTACCATGTATTAAAAGGTGTAGACTTGGTAGTCCCTGTCGATGTATATGTACCTGGGTGTCCGCCCAGGCCCGAAGCATTAATTGAAGGATTATTAAAATTACAGGAAAAAATTCAGAGTGAACGTCCCCTTACCCGAAAGACTGCATGACAGATAATCAAGACCAGCTAATAAAAAAAGCTGTTGAAAAAGCGTTGCAAGGTGATATGGATGCGGTTAATAATATTGAGGATCGCGTTACTCGTTCCAAGGCTAAAGCTGCCCTTGTAAAAGCAAAGCGCGAAGCAGCGAAAACATCTGCTGAACCTAGTTCTAAAGAAAAACCTGAGGAATCTGGGTCTGAGTTAAAACCGGCACCCCAATCTCCTAATCAGCAGTTTGCTGGTATTATTGCCAATCAATTCCCCAAAACCGTTGATGAAGAATTATCATCGGAAACACATATACAATTGCATTCGGAAAAGTGGTTGGATATTGCCCAATATTTACGCGACGATCCAACTTGTCTATTTGACTCGCTACAATGTATTACCGGAGTAGACCTTGGTGAGAACGGTGGGCTAGAGGTTCGGTATAATCTACACTCTATGACCCATCGTCATGTTATTGAGATCAGGATCGCGTGCACGGGTAAAAACCCAAAAATACCATCGGTTGAAGCGGTTTGGCGTATTGGAAATTGGTTCGAACGGGAAACGTACGATATGTTTGGAATTGAATTTCAAGGTCACCGTGATCTGCGCCGTATCTTACTGCCTGATGATTGGGAAGGTTGGCCCTTGCGCAAGGATTATGAAGTACAGGAAACATACCACGGTATTGTGGTCCCGAAAGTGAAAGAAGGATGGGAGTAGTACAAGGCGACCAGATGGTCTTGAATATTGGACCGCAACATCCCAGCACGCATGGTGTGCTGAGGTTGAAAGTGGTAACTGATGGTGAAATTGTTTCTGATATTGTACCAGTTATTGGCTATTTGCATCGCTGCTTTGAGAAACATTGTGAAAACTCAACCTATGAACAAGTAATTCCATTCACTGACAGGTGCGACTATATCGCGTCAATGAATAATAATTTTGGTTACGTGGTTGCCATGGAAGATTTGATGGAAATCAAGGTACCTGAACGGGTGGAATACATCCGTGTTATCATGGCCGAACTGAACCGCATAGCCAGTCATCTCCTGGCGCTAGGCGTCTATGGTTTGGACGTGGGGGCATTTACACCGTTTTTGTATATGTTTCGTGATCGTGAGCGTATTCTGGATATTTTTGAACTGACCTGCGGCGCAAGGCTTCTATATAACTACATGTGGGTTGGCGGTGTATCCCATGACCTGCCCGTTGGTTTCGTTGAAACAGTGTATAATTTTTTGGATTATTTTGAGCCAAAGGTCCAAGAATACAATGATATTCTTACCTACAATAAAATTTTTATTGAACGTACGGCTGATGTTGGTGTTCTCTTACCGGAGGTGGCAATCAGTTTTGGTGTGAGCGGTCCAAATCTTCGTGGATCCGGGGTTACATGGGACATTCGCAAGGAAGAACCTTACTCGATCTATGAACGCTTTGATTTTGAAGTACCGATAGGGCAAGGTCTGGTAGGTACTACAGGCGATTGCTGGGATCGGTTTCATGTTCGTATGCTAGAAATGATAGAAAGTACGAAAATTCTCCGACAGGCATTAAAAGATATACCCACTAATGGTGATGTCCACCAGGCCCTTCCGAAAAAAATTCGTCCGCCGAAAGGTTCTATCTACCGGCGCACTGAAAGTCCACGAGGTGATTTAGGGTATTATATTATTAGTGATGGTTCACCGCAGCCATACCGGTTAAAAATGCGCTCGCCAGCATTTACTGCGCTCAGTGTATTAAATGAAATATCCCGCGGTTGGATGCTATCAGATGTAATTGCTGTATTAGGTAGTCTCGATATTGTTCTAGGAGAAATAGATAGATGACTGTAGATCAATTAATTGATTGGTTCCCAATAAGCGCTACATGGCCTGGCCTTACTTTTCTATTGGCTGTTCTTATTTGTGCAGTCCCTGTCTTTTTATTTATTGCGGTATATGCTTTGGTAGTTATTTATGGTGAGTTGAAGATTTCTTCATTTATTCAGGATAAGGTAGGACCGATGGGTCAAGGTGTGGGGCTTCATGCTTGGCGGTGGGGATTATTGCAGCCGGTTGCTGATGCATTAAAATTGATTTTAAAAGAAGATATCATTCCGGTCTCAGCCGATAAAAAGCTCTTTATCTTGGCGCCTTTCATTGTTTTTATTGGAGCATTTATTGCTTTTTCAGCACTGCCATTCAGCCAGACTCTGATCATTGCAGATATGAATATTGGTGTTTTTTACATTTTGGCAGCCAGTTCCCTTGGAGTGATTGGTTTGATTATGGCAGGCTGGAGTTCAAATAATAAGTGGTCCCTGTATGGTGCTATGCGCTCGGCCGCGCAAATTATTAGTTATGAGATTCCTGTTGCACTGTCAATAATTGCGGTGATTATGCTGACCAGTACAATGAGTATGCAGGGTATTATACAATACCAGAGCGGTTTGATCTGGGGTTTTTTACCCAACTGGTTAATATTTAATAATCCCTTTACGTTTGTAGCTTTTTTCATTTTTTTCATTAGCGGAATAGCTGAATGTAATCGCACACCTTTTGATATACCGGAAGCTGAATCAGAACTGGTGGCTGGTGCATTTACGGAATACTC
>JBJKZU010000025.1:0-10870 GCA_045569095.1 Fidelibacterota bacterium | reverse complement strand
GTTACCGGCATGGGCGCTCTAATGGGTGTGAGCGCATTGTGGATCGTGGTAGGAGAAGTTGTAGGCGTTTTCATTTCATGGCAGTTTATGGCCAAGAAATTTAAGCGCATGACGGATGAATATAATTCCATTACCATTCCGGATTTTCTGGTTAGCCATTTTCGTTCTTCAACGAATTCAATCCGCATTATTTCCGCAACAGCGTTATCGATTATTGTAGTTATATATGTAAGCGCTCAAATTGATGTAACAGGAAAAACCTTTGAATCTTTTCTGGGTTTTAATTACTACACCGGCATTATAATAGGGTTTGGGATTGTGGTTCTATATATTTTTTCTGGGGGTTTTTTAGCTGTTGCTTGGTCAGACTTTTTCCAGGGATCGCTAATGTTTGTCGGCTTACTGGCATTGCCAATCGTTGCTTATTTCAGCCTACCAACTGAAGATTCCTTTATTAGTGGCCTATATGCTATTGATCCGGCATTATTGAATATTTGGGGCCCTGGCGGTTTTAGTTTGATCAATTTTGTGACTGTTGTTGGTTTTGTGTCTATCGGTATAGGATTTATGGGGTCCCCTCAGGTTTATGTGCGATTTATGGCCATTGAAAATGAAAATGAAATTGAAAGAGGTAAATGGGTTGCTGTTATTTACACACTGCTAACGGATACAGGTGCAGTAATGATAGGTGTTTTAGGAAGATATATGTTGACTAAAACAGGTCAAGATCCGGAAATCGTTTTAGGTATAGCAGGAGAGAATGTTTTGGCCATGCTACTGAATCAGATAATGCCTATGACTATTATAGGTATTTATATCGCTGCTGTATTATCAGCAATTATGTCTACAGTTGATTCTTTATTAGTTGTTGCTTCAAGTGCAGTATCCAGAGATTTTTATCAACAGATTATCCGCCCTGATATTGATGAGGGTTTATTAATAAATCTTTCAAAAAAAGTAACGTTAATTTTGGCATTCTTAGCGTTAGCAGTTGCATTGCTTGTATCAGTTTTATCGCCAGAGAGAACAGTTTTTTGGTTTATCATTTTTGGCTGGTCTGGTATTGCAGCTACTTTCTGTCCAGTAATAATTCTAACCTTATTTTGGGATGGGTATACGGAAAAAGGAGCTATTGTATCCATGATAGTTGGTTTTCTGTGTGTTCCTATATTTAAATTTATAATACCGGCTATTGATGGCGTTGGGATTTACTTTGATAAATTGGATGTTATGTTGCCATCGGTATTGTTGGCTACAATTGCCGGTGTAATCACTAGCAAATTAATAGAATAGTCCCCAAGCACAATTTTATTAATCTCAATCAATCGAATGATCCAGCCAATCTAATTGATTTAATAATAATAATTAATCTTTTGCCCCATAATTGAGAGCATAAACTTGTAACAAATTGACTTGAATATTATCATTTAAACATGATCATGAAACCCAGACGACATATCCTTTTTTTGACTGTATTAGTACAGTGTGCAGTAGCAACCAGTGCATTATCACAATCACACTGGGAGACAGCGATCTATGCAGAAGATACATGGCATTATTTTGTAGGAACAAATCCGCCTCCAGCAAACTGGAGTGAAATCGATTTCGATGCTAGCAGTTGGTCCTCTGGTCCGGGGGGTTTTGGGTATGGAGATGGTGATGATAACACCACTATTCCAAATACTGTAGCGGTATTTTTACGGAAATCATTTCAAGTTGGTGGTCAGGCTGAAATTCTGTCTGCTGCTGTTCACGGTGATTATGATGATGGTTTTGTGGCCTATATTAATGGGGTTGAAATTGCCCGATCCTTTAATATGGGGACCCCAGGGACAACAGTGCCCTATGACCAAACCACTGAGGGCGACCATGAAGCGGTTATGTATCAAGGCGGTCTACCTGATGTATATATTATGGATAACAATGATCTTGAGGGGTTGTTACTGTCCGGTGAGAATGTTTTTGCTGTAGAGGTACACAATGTTGATTCTACATCTTCGGATATGTCAGGATTGTTTTTTTTATCATTTGAATTACCTGAAGGCGTTTCTTACTATGGCACTCCACCGGATTGGTTTTTTGTACCAACTGAATTCTCCACATCCCACCTACCAATAGTTGTTGTTAATACAAATGGCCAGGATATCCCAAACGATAATAAAATAACAGCACATATGGGCATCATAGATAATGGCCCTGGAGAAACAAACCATCTTTCCGATCCTTATAATCACTATGATGGCTTCATTGGCATTGAACTACGAGGCTCATCGACCCTGTGGTTTCCAAAAAAACAGTTTGCCGTTGAGACAAGAGATAGTTTAGGAGAAAACAATAATGTATCGTTGTTTGGCATGCCCGAAGAGAATGATTGGATCTTTAATGCCCCTTATACCGATAAGTCACTGATGCGCAATGTGTTGATTTATAATATGGCTCGGGATGCAGGTCGATATGCAAGCAGAACACACTATTTTGAGTTAGTATTAAATGATGATTATCGGGGCGTATATGTTATGCTTGAAAAAGTAAAGAGAGACGATAACAGGGTAGATATTTCTAAGCTTGAACCTGATGAACTTTCTGGCGATGATGTCACTGGGGGATATATCATTAAAATTGATAAATGGGATGGAGAAAATTTAGGCGGCTGGTATTCTAGTTTAATAGAAAATGATAATGATAGAAAAGAAGGATTTTATCAATATCACTATCCCAAACCCGATGAAATTGCACCTGAACAGCAGGAATACATCATTAATTATATAGATGATTTTGAGCAAGTCATGAATAGTGAAAACTATATGAATACAACTTCTGGATATCCCAGCATCATACATTGGGATTCATTTGTGGATTTTTTAATCATGCAGGAAATTACAAAAAATGTTGATGGTTACCGTCTTAGCAGCTATTTGTATAAGGATATAGATAGTAATGATGGCCGGCTTGTTGCTGGTCCTATCTGGGATTTTAACCTTGGTTTTGGAAATGCAAACTATGATGAAGGATGGGATACACAAAGCTGGATGATAGATTTAACCGAACACATATGGGCTGAATATGATTGGTACGTTCCATTTTGGTGGTGCTTGATTTGGTCTGATGAAAGGTTTCAAAGTTCAGTGAGCAAAAGGTGGCATGACCTCCGGCAAACTACGCTCTCAGATAATTATGTGAATGCAGTCATTGATTCTCTGCATGATCATATTGGTGAGGCCGCTAATCGAAATTTTGAACGTTGGCCGATACTGGGAGAATACGTTTGGCCTAATTATTTCATTGGCGAAACCTATGAGGAAGAAGTAGAATATTTACGAGACTGGATAATGACCAGGATGGAATGGATGGATAATGAATTGCTGGCCACACGTGGCAATTCGCACTTAGCACCAGAGGCGTTTTCTCTAAATCCAATATATCCGAACCCATTCAATCGCTCGGCGTCAATTCAGTATTTAATGCCTAAAGATGCAAATATTAAACTAGATATATTTAATGCCAAGGGTGTTCATATTTATCGCCTTTTTGAGGGCGATAAACGCGCTGGTATTTATACGTTATCTTGGGATGGAAAAAATAATAATGGCCAGGAAGTCAGCAGTGGGGTATATATAATATTATTACAGGAAAATAATATGCAATATAATCAGCGTCATTATACAGAGACCAGAAAAGTAATCTTGGTTAAATAAAATATTTTAAACATTAACATGCAACAAGTTGACTTTCGAATTATAATTAATTCTTTATTATGAAGCGAAAAAAACTGGTCTTTTTTTTAAATGTTTTCATTCAGTTTTTTATAGTGAATGAGTTATCATCGCAATCACACTGGGAAACAGTTATTTATGCAGATGTTAACTGGCATTATTTTGTAGGTACAACTCCGCCTCCAGCAAACTGGAATGAAATCGACTTCGATGACAGTGAATGGCCTAGAGGTCAAGGAGGTTTTGGGTATGGAGATGGGGATGATAATACAATTATAACCAATACGTTAGCTGTATTTTTTCGCGTAACATTTCATGTGAGTGAATTGAATGAAATTATAAATGCTGTTATCCACGGTGATTATGATGATGGTTTTGTGGCCTATATTAATGGGGTTGAAATTGCCCGATCCATTAATATGGGGATCCCAGGGACAACGGTGCCCTATGACCAAACCACTGAGGGCGACCATGAAGCGGTTATGTATCAAGGCGGTCTACCTGATGTATATATTATGGATAACAATGATCTTGAGGGGTTGTTACTGTCCGGTGAGAATGTTTTTGCTGTAGAGGTACACAATGTTGATTCTACATCTTCGGATATGTCAGGATTGTTTTTTTTATCATTTGAATTACCTGAAGGCGTTTCTTACTATGGCACTCCACCGGATTGGTTTTTTGTACCAACTGAATTCTCCACATCCCACCTACCAATAGTTGTTGTTAATACAAATGGCCAGGATATCCCAAACGATAATAAAATAACAGCACATATGGGCATCATAGATAATGGCCCTGGAGAAACAAACCATCTTTCCGATCCTTATAATCACTATGATGGCTTCATTGGCATTGAACTACGAGGCTCATCGACCCTGTGGTTTCCAAAAAAACAGTTTGCCGTTGAGACAAGAGATAGTTTAGGAGAAAACAATAATGTATCGTTGTTTGGCATGCCCGAAGAGAATGATTGGATCTTTAATGCCCCTTATACCGATAAGTCACTGATGCGCAATGTGTTGATTTATAATATGGCTCGGGATGCAGGTCGATATGCAAGCAGAACACACTATTTTGAGTTAGTATTAAATGATGATTATCGGGGCGTATATGTTATGCTTGAAAAAGTAAAGAGAGACGATAACAGGGTAGATATTTCTAAGCTTGAACCTGATGAACTTTCTGGCGATGATGTCACTGGGGGATATATCATTAAAATTGATAAATGGGATGGAGAAAATTTAGGCGGCTGGTATTCTAGTTTAATAGAAAATGATAATGATAGAAAAGAAGGATTTTATCAATATCACTATCCCAAACCCGATGAAATTGCACCTGAACAGCAGGAATACATCATTAATTATATAGATGATTTTGAGCAAGTCATGAATAGTGAAAACTATATGAATACAACTTCTGGATATCCCAGCATCATACATTGGGATTCATTTGTGGATTTTTTAATCATGCAGGAAATTACAAAAAATGTTGATGGTTACCGTCTTAGCAGCTATTTGTATAAGGATATAGATAGTAATGATGGCCGGCTTGTTGCTGGTCCTATCTGGGATTTTAACCTTGGTTTTGGAAATGCAAACTATGATGAAGGATGGGATACACAAAGCTGGATGATAGATTTAACCGAACACATATGGGCTGAATATGATTGGTACGTTCCATTTTGGTGGTGCTTGATTTGGTCTGATGAAAGGTTTCAAAGTTCAGTGAGCAAAAGGTGGCATGACCTCCGGCAAACTACGCTCTCAGATAATTATGTGAATGCAGTCATTGATTCTCTGCATGATCATATTGGTGAGGCCGCTAATCGAAATTTTGAACGTTGGCCGATACTGGGAGAATACGTTTGGCCTAATTATTTCATTGGCGAAACCTATGAGGAAGAAGTAGAATATTTACGAGACTGGATAATGACCAGGATGGAATGGATGGATAATGAATTATTAAACAGTCATACCCAAATGTGTTTAATACCAGAAGTGTTTGGACTTAATTCAATTTATCCTAATCCATTTAACCATAAAGCGTTTATTCAATATTTACTTCCAATAGGTACACAAGTTAATTTGGACATTTTTAATATAAAGGGAGAGCATGTTTTTAAGGTCTATGATGGCTACAATAAGCCGGGTGTACACACATTTAACTGGGATGGGATAAATAAATATGGTCAGACTGTAACTAGTGGAATGTATATAATCATGCTAAAGATAAATAATTATGATTACAACTATAATAAACAAGTACACGAGAAGGTTAAGCCTCTTTATTTAGAAACTAGAAACGTAATTCTGGTTAAATAAAATATTTTAAGATTTATCGGGGCCTTACGAATCTTAATATGCTTACCGTGAATTGAGATCAGGAAAAAAACTTGACAGAGGTTTAAATCAATCCGTACAATATAATACGCACGTAAGAAACCGCGGTTTGATGTGCTTTGAAAAATAAATAGATAAAATAAAAGGAGCATACCATGCAAAAGGGTAGTGTGAATAAAGTAATATTAGTAGGTCATTTAGGCGGTGACCCTGAGGGCCGGTTTACTCCGGGCGGCACCGCGGTAACTACATTTAGTATTGCCACAAATGAATCCCGCCGTAATAGTGACGGCAACTGGGATGATCATACAGAATGGCATCGTTGTGTGTTGTTTGGTAAGCAGGCAGAAACAGCGGCAGAATATGTGAAAAAAGGTCAAATGGTATACGTTGAAGGACGCCTGCAAACACGCTCTTGGGAAGATAAGGATGGCGTAAAACGGTACTCAACAGAAGTAGTAGGTAATTCATTTACAATGCTGGGTCGGCGAAGCGTTGATGAAGGCGGAAAGCCACCACCAGCAGACGATGATGACCTTCCGTTTTAATTAAGGATAACTAAATAAAGAGAAAGGGGATCGTAAACCCACATTCTCTTTATTTAGTCTCAACTAATGGAAAACCACCAGCCATGAAGTCAGTACGCACAAAACTGGATTCCTATAAATTGCTACCGTATTGGTACCGTTATTTGATGACTTATGTAAATTTGTTCTTAGGCAGTATTCTGGTAAAGACTGTTATTCGTGGACGACAACACATACCCAAGGAAGGGCCTTACATTATTGCTATTAATCATTTCCATATTTTTGATCCAGCCCTTGTAGCATATAGTATTCGTAAGCCAATCAGTTTTCTGGCAGCTAGCGATCAAGAAATAGAGTGGTATGTTATATTAGCGGGTAAACTGTATGGATTTATACCCACAAACAGAACCCGTTTAGCGCCTTCAACAATTAAAAAAGCGGTACAGGTTCTTACCAAGGGAGATATACTAGGTATTTTTCCGGAGGCCACTTCAGATTTTGCGCTTCGGAAACCGAAAAATGGTGTAACATATTTGTCAATTAAGTCGGCTTGTAAAATATTACCCGTTGGTGTTGTTGGATTAGATGATATTTGGGATAATTGGTGGCGAGGCGTGAGACCAAAAGTTTCTGTTAGGATAGGAAAACCATTTTCAGTACCTGAGGAATTCCCGACTGATCGCAATAAAAGAGAAAAAATGCTTAGCGATATAGGTAATGATATTATGTGTCACATAGCTGCTTTACTGCCCGAGGATCGCCACGGAGACTTCGCCGGTAAACAGAAAATAAAATATTACAAGGACTGAATTATTCCGACTGTTTATTCATTATTAATATAATCAGTCCAATGAAAATTACTAGACCGCCACCTACTACATAAAAAGGCACTTTTTCTGCAAATAATAGCCAGGCCAGGTAAGATGCAATAATTGGCTCACCCAATGGAAAGGCGGCAATAACTGTTGGTGAGACAAATTTTACAGAATAACTGAAAGCTGTGTGTCCTATGAGAGTTGGAATTAATCCCAGCATGAATAACCAAAAATAATCGGTTTTAGTGTATCCCAAAAGTAGATTATCCAAAACAAGGGAACTGACTAAAAGCACAATTGCTGATATGGTATATACCGTTCTTATATAGGTTATAATCGGAGTGGTTTTTCTTACTTTGGATCCAATGAGGAAGACAGACCCCAAGAAAATAGCTGATAGTATCGCCATAATATTTCCCAGACCAGAACCCTGTAAATACCCTAGATCGTTACCTTGCACAATAATACAACCAACTAAAATAATCAAAAGAGCCGCGATAGTCATCCAGCTGAGTTTGTGGCGGTACCACAACCGTTCGAATAGTAACGTAAAGGCTGGTGCCACGACACCTAGAATAGTAGTGTTGGCAATCGAGGTTAGTTTCAAGGCACCGAACCAGAAAATAAAGTGCATTGCCAATAGAAAACCGGCGGCAAGAATAAGCCAGATATTTTTTGGTTTAATTGATTCTTGTGGACGAATAGAACTATATCCCCACAACATGACGCTGGCGGATGTCATACGCCAAAATGCAATAACAGCTGCAGGAACTAGCGGTAAAAGCCTAGCGATTACTGGAGACGTGGATATGGCCAACAATCCGACGATAAGGATCATATAGATCCATTTATTCATTTAATAATAATCATCGTTATTTTATTACCTTCTTATAATTATCGGGTACAAGAAAATGTCTAAAATCTAATGTTTCTCTGATTATCTTCGTTATTTCTAGCTTCATGCTGAAATTGGGATCATCACTACCATCATCATAGCCCCTTATGACAGCTTTAATAATTTCCCCTGGAATCGGCTCTAGTTCATTAGGGATATTTTCTATCGTTAGCATTATGTTTGAAAACCCACCACCAAAAGGCATAATAACACTGTCAGGCTTACCCAGTTCCAACTCTAGCGCTCGGTTCAATGAATCTGCAAGTCGTAATTGTGGCAGATCAGTCACAGACCATTCTTCCAAGACCAGGCGACTCCCGTTTATGCTGGTAACCGTGGTAACCCATTTTTTACTTTGTTTACCTAATAGAATAACATCATAATTATCAATGCGGGAAACGTCTTTAACTGGATTGTCATCGTCTCCAATAGTCATCGACCAAGAAGATCGTTTTTTACCGGAATCGTCTTTTTTTGTTTCTGTAGTATCTTTCATATACAGTGCTTTTTCAAAAGGCACTTCCCAGTATTCCTTATCTTCAATGTCATACTTCCAAAAATTGTGGCTATTTATATCAATAATTTTTCCTTTAGACTCATTTACAAACAAACGTGCGTAAAAACGCTCAGCGTTAGAGCTTTCAATTGAGTGTCGCATATTGGGACCAAAGGTAATTTTTTCTAGTCGATTAATTGGGCCTATATAGGGAATTTTGAACACCATACTAAGTTCCATGGTTACCTGTGGTGACTGGGCTACCGTCACGTTGTATGCACAAATAGTTATTAATACTAATAATTTAGTCATTGTGCGAATGATTGGTCCTAGCAACAATACTAGCTTCTATAAATTATAATACGTTGTTACTTTATATAAAGGTGCAAAAATAAAATATTAAAGTGATTATTCATCATTCCATTTTACACTACAGGAGCGGCAAATTTCTTTAGAAATTTTCTCCCTTGTAATGATCAAGGCTGTTTACCATAATATGCCCTGATTTATTAAGCGTAGGTGTTTACTAGTTGGTCTCTTACTATTTCTAATAGTTTTTTGGTTGCTGCGATACCATCCGTTTCGCTGAGATTGGATCCTTCATATTCGATTCCTACATAACCACGATAACCGGCATCCAAGACTATTTTCATCATTTTATTATAGTCTGTATCTTTTTCAGTACCATCTTTGTTAAAATTGTGACTTTTAGCGCTGACCGCTTTGGCGTAGGGCATGAGCTCTTCCATGCCCAGATATCTATCGTACCAGTCATTTCCTTTATCTTCCCAAGTTCCAAGATAGAAGTTGCCAAAATCCGGTAGCGTACCGCAACGAGGGTGGTTAACCATATCTATAACAGAGGAAAGCCACTTGCCATTGCTAGAAAGACCTCCATGGTTTTCCACAATTACATTAATATCGTGGTTGGCGCCATATTCTGTTAATCGACTCAGGCCATCAGCGGCCAGTTTCATTTGCTCATCATATTTACCTTCACTTTGGGCGTTCACGCGGATGGAATGGCAACCTAGGAACTTCGCACCATCTATCCACTTATAGTGGTTTTCCACAGCCGTTGTACGAGAAACGCCATCAGGATCACCTAAAGCGCCCTCTCCATCACACATGATCAGCAGACTTTTAACGCCCTCTCCATCAGCGATATTTTTCATTTTTTTTAGATAAGCACTGCCCCCAGTTTTATCCGCAAATAGCTGATTAACATATTCAATTGCATCTATGTTAAAGTTTCTCTTGGCTATTTTTGCGAAATCTAAATGATCAACCTCACCATTTCGTATTCCTTTATTTAATGACCATTCAGCAAGTGATATCTTGAATAATGGATCATTCCTACTATTACATCCAGATGTTGTAGTAACACCGAGCCCCATTATACTAATGCCGCCAGCGATTGCTGCAGATTGTTTAAGAAATTTTCTTCTTGTTTCCATAATATATCCTCTTTCGTTACTTTATGATATGTCAAATCATCTAATTGATCAATTCGGATTTTAATGTAAAATGAATTCCTAGTGTACTTAATTAATTTATTGAAACATTTAATTATCCCCAGTGCAAGTAGTGTAAACAAGAATTAAGTATAATTAAACCACGTTAAATATTTTGCTAGTTTTTCATTGGTTAATAATAGGGTGCAATATCTATTTTAGAAGGCTGCTCAATGTGTAAGTTTTTAACAATTGTATCTTTCCTGCTTCTTTTTTCATGTGAATCGAAAAATAATGAAGTTGCCTTAGGAAATTCCCGCCGAGTAAAAATTGATAATGTTCCTACTATGTATGCGGTAGAATTAGTGGCGTTAAACTTTTTTGAAGAAGATTTCAATTTGAACACCCTTGGAAACCCATACCCGGTTGTTTTTCGATTATATGAAGACGGAGAACTTATATGGAGAGAAAAGTTAGGATCAATTCGAGGGCATCATGAATTTACATATAATGATGCAACAGCAATTATATCTTATAATCCTGAAAGTACTTATCGAATAGTTATTAAGGATGAAGGCCTTATTACTTATCCGAATACTTGGGGTGGTGGCGATTGGGATAAAGGGTT
>JBJKZU010000024.1:0-34767 GCA_045569095.1 Fidelibacterota bacterium | reverse complement strand
CAGTAGCAAGGCGGATGGGTATAGGTATGGATAAGGTTTTTAGCAATATTAAACACTATGGCAACACCACTGCTGCATCAATTCCAATTGCCATGTGCGATGCTCGCGATAAGGGTTTATATGGTCCTGATGATATTATTATTCTAGCCGCATTTGGAGCCGGATTTACCTGGCATCTGCGGCTATCCGGTGGTAATCACCTGGTAAATTGTCGTAATTTTCACTATTGATTATTTATAAACTAAAAATGGATAAACTTTCTTTTCAGAAGAACATATCATGCTAGTAAATATGGTAGCTGACTTTGCAAGGTCCGAAATCGAACCTATTGCTAGAGAATTAGATCACGAAAGTCGTTTTCCTAAGGATATAATCAATAAGATGGGAGATCTAGGGCTGATGGGAATACCGGTTCCTGAAAAATACGGTGGTGCCGGTATGGACACTGTAGCCTATGCAGCAGCAATTATGGAATTAGCCAAAGTTGATGCCTCAGTAGCAATTACTGTGGCAGCCCACACATCCCTAGGCACAATGCCCATAGTTATTTCAGGGTCAGAAAAACAGAAAAAAGAATATGTGCCTAAACTAGCCTCAGGTAAAATGCTGGGCGCATTTGGTTTAACAGAACCAGATGCAGGCAGTGATGCAGGGGCAACGAAAACAACAGCCGAAAAAAATGGGGATTTTTACATAGTAAATGGAGGAAAAATATTTATAACGAATGCTGGTGTATCTGGTATTTTTAGTTTTACGACACAGATAATTGAAAATGGTGAAAATAAGGGAATAGGTGCTTTTGTTGTGCCTACAGATATAGATGGATTAACTATTGGGCCACCAGAAAAAAAAATGGGTTGGAAAGCTAGTGATACGAGACAATTGTTTTTTGAAAATATGTCAGTTCCTGAAGCTAATATGATTGCTGAACCAGCGGAGGGCTTTAAAACGTTCTTAAAGACACTCACTGGTGGCCGCATATCTGTTGCCGCATTGGCAGTTGGTACGGCTGAAATCGCATATGAGAAAGCATTACGCTATTCTAAGGAACGTTCAGCCTTTGGTAAGAAAATACACCAGTTCCAGCCAGTCAGTTTCAAATTAGCAAATATGGCTACTCAGATTGAGGCTGCAAAACTACTTACATTCCATGCTGCCTGGAAAAAAGACCAAGGATTAGATATAGCTAAAGAAGCTGCCATGGCAAAGTTATTTGCCAGTGAAGTAGCGATGAAAACCACAACTGATGCTATTCAAGTTTACGGTGGCTATGGATATGTAAAAGACTATGATGTAGAGCGATATTTCAGAGATGCAAAGATACTTGAAATTGGTGAGGGAACAAGTGAGATCCAACGCTTGATTATTTCCAGGGAAATTTTGAAAACAATCGAGGATGTAGTTTGAAAAGAACAAACTATAACCAGTCCATTATAAATAATCTTGAAGAATTTTTTAAAGAGAACTGGCCTCAGATAGTTATACTAATAGGCCTAACTGTTATTTTATCATTATTTTTCCAGAGCGGCCGTTCATTACAATACAGTTACAATATTGATGACATCGCCCGAGAACCAATTATTGCGCCATTCAATTATCCAATACTTAAATCTGAAGAGAAACTTGAAGCCGATTTGAGCGAAGCGTTAAAGTCAGAACCATTTCTATTTAATAGAAAACAAGATATTGTTGATAAACAATCATCCGAAATAAATGAATTTTTCATCTTGATTGATAAGATTCGCACTGCCAATAGGGATTTACTTAACTCTAGAAATTTGGTATATGATTATCGTTACACCGAGAAATTTCAGGAAGCTAAATCGATGGCGACAGCAGATAGCGCCGATCTTGCCAAACAGGTAAATGCATTCTACAACCATTATTCTTTCGCGAAAGATAAAGTTGATTGGAATCTGTTTTTAAAACCTGTATCACAGGGAGGGCCTGAATATTCTTTGCAAGATTTTGAAAATGAAATTCTACAAATCTGTCGTAATCGCTGGGCCGTAGGGATCCTCGATATACAAAAATCTAAAGTCATCAGCGTCGATTTAGCAGTGGATCAAGGAGATATTCCAACACTATTTAAACCAGTTGAATTGAACGATCTGAATCAGGCTTGGACTGATGCTAGAGTAGATATCACTAAACTTTACAGTGATGAAACAGACGTTCGTCGCGATTTGGGGTATGATTTAATTATTGAGTTTATGAAACCCAATTTAATTTATGATAAGGATATCACGGAACGCCGGCAGAAAGCACGACAAGATAGGATCCCGCGCAGTCAGGGAATTGTATTGAAGGATGAAATGGTTGTAAATGCAAATCAACGTATTAATCAGGAGGATCTGCAAAAACTCCGTTCACTCGCAGTTGAAATTAGCAAAGAGAACCGCACTCTTGGTCTGAAAGAATCTTTCATAATGTATCTCGGGCGTTTATTTGTTATCGGTATTGTCGTCTCTTTTTTCTTTACCTTTCTTTTAACCTATAGATCCTATGTGTTTAAAAAATGGCGAATGGTTTTAGTGATCTGTTTGATTTATGTATTTGAAGTGGTTATAGCAAATCTATTTGTTTATCAACTTGAATTTTCAGAGTTCTTAATACCGGTAGCCGTGGCTGCAATGCTTCTTACAATTTTATTTGATGCTCGCATTGGATTCATGGGAACTACTTCTATCATCCTTTTAGTTGGTATCATGATTGGTAATAATCTAGAGTTTATTGTAACCGGTCTATTCACTTCATCCGTCGCTATATACACAGTTCGCCGTATCCGAACAAGAAGTAAGTTTATTACAGCTATATTTGCTCTAACTGGGGCAAGTGTAATCTCTGTGTTTGGCCATGGTTTGTATATGGGACATGAGTTAAATACTATGGGCATTGATCTGACTTTTTTGGTTGTTAATAGCATTTTCGCTCCGATTATTACCTATGGCTTCATTATAATACTGGAAGTTTCATTTGGTATAACAACTAACTTAGCATTGATTGAACTGCTCGATTTTAATCACCCATTGCTGAAGCGTTTACAGCAAGAAGCAAATGGCACTTTCAACCACAGTGTAGTTGTGGGTAATCTTGCTGAAGCGTGTGCCGATGCCATTAATGCACGCTCGCTGCTCTGCCGGGTTGGAGCGTATTATCATGATCTTGGAAAAATGGAACGTCCTGAATATTACATTGAGAATCAATTCATGGGTGAGAATAAGCATGATACACTAACGCCAGTTATGAGTGCGAAAATTATTCGTAAACATGTGGATTCCGGGCTCAAACTTGCTAATGAATATGGTTTACCTAATATTGTTAGTGACTTCATCCCAATGCATCACGGTACATCACGAGTAGAATATTTTTATAGGATGGCATTAGAAGAGGCAAAAGATCCAGATAAAGTGGATGATAGTGCTTTTCGGTACCCAGGACCAAAGCCGAATACAAAAGAAACAGGGATACTGATGATCTGCGAAGCTGTTGAAGCAGCTGTCCGATCAATTAAGGATCGGGATATATTAAAAATCGAGTCTATGGTAAATAAAGTGATCAAGGGGCGTGTGGCAGATGGCCAACTTGATGAATGCCCTCTTACCCTTGATGACTTAACACGAATAAAAGGTACTGTCGATGGGAATACAGGAATGCTCCCCGTCCTACGGGGTATCTATCATATTCGAATAGAATATCCAGAAGATGATTCGTTACCAAGCAGCGTATGATCAATGTAAATGTTGAGATTGATCCGACGCTTGAAGGCCCTGATGTAAAACTATCAAAAAAAATACTAAGTTTCGTTCTGGAGACTGAATCAGTAGTTGATAGTAAAATAAACCTTATTTTTGGCGATGATAAATTACTTACCAATTTGAAAATTGAATTTTTCAATTATGATCATTTAACTGATGTTATTTCTTTCCGGATCAATGATTATAATAAGGCTGAAGTGGAAGGAGAAATATATATTAGCTTAGCTCGTGCTATTGAAAATGCTAAAAAATATGGTGAACCGCTATCAAAAGAATTGGCAAGATTAATAATCCATGGCGGTTTGCACTTATTGGATCATCGAGATGAGACAAAGGGCGAAAAAAATAGGATGACAGTCTTGGAGGATAAATATCTACAACAAGTAGAGTGGGATAATTTGATTTAAGGCTATGAATAGTAAATCAATAGGTAAACGCTTTGAAGAACTTGTTACTATTGTTGAACGATTAAGAGGACCGGATGGTTGTCCCTGGGATAGAGAGCAAACTCCAGCTTCGCTGCTACCTTATTTGCTGGAAGAAACTTATGAAGTTATGGAAAGTGTAGATGATAGAAACTGGGAAGTGTTACAAGAGGAATTAGGAGATTTATTACTGCACGTTGTTTTTCAAGCATCCATTGCAACGGATAGTGATAGATTTAACATCGATGAAAGCCTGAAAACAGTTAATGAAAAATTGGTCCGACGTCATCCCCATGTATTTGGGGATACCAAAGCCAATGCCGCATTTAAAGCGAAGCAGAATTGGGAAGCAGAGAAGCAAAAAGAAAAGAAACGGGACTCTAGATTAGATGGTGTACCGGTAACTTTACCAGGATTGGTTCGGGCACAGCGACTGCAAGAAAAAGCGGCCTATGTTGGTTTTGACTGGGAAAAAATAGAATCTGTTTGGGAAAAAGTATATGAAGAATTGCAGGAAATAAAATTAGCCCAACAGGGAGATAATAAAGACTTATTAGAGGAAGAGATTGGAGATGCTATCTTCACATTGGTTAATTTAGCAAGGTTTCTGGGAATTCCTGCAGAAGATGCACTTCGAAAAACCAATAATAAATTTATAAATCGTTTCAAAATGATTGAAAAAGAGCTAAAAAAAAGAGGTAAAACATTGGAAGAATCATCCTTGGATGAAATGGACGAGATCTGGAATGAAGTGAAGAGAAAGTCTTAATCTCTTTTATCTAGCTATAAGCTACAGTCATCCCCATGTATTGTCACTATGAGTCTGCGGCTACCACCACGGTTACGGTGTTCGCATAAAAATATACCTTGCCAAGTTCCTAGATTAAGTTTTCCATCAGTGATGGGAATACTTATTGATGATCCCAGTATGGATGATTTCAAATGTGCAGGCATATCATCGGATCCTTCCATAGTGTGTATATAGTAAAGTTGATCTTCTGGTACCATATGATTGAAATGAGATTCAAAATCTGTCCGTACGCTGGGGTCGGCATTTTCATTGATGGTGAGAGAAGCAGATGTATGTTTTATAAATACATGAAGTAGTCCATTTTTGATCGTTTTAGTAACCGGAATATTATTCAGTATATCGTTTGTGATTAAATGAAAACCGCGTGGTTTAGCTTGAAGTGAAATCTCTTTTTGAATCCACATATTATAGTGGTTTATTCATCCAGATACGGGTATTAGAACTGGATGTTTTTTTTATTCTATAGGTTATTTGAAATTCACGGTTTATTGCAAATGTTAGCATTGCTTTGTGTTTTTCTCTGGTTTGTATTTTAATAGAGTTATATCCGTTCTTCTTTGCCCAGGTCTCCTGGTAATCAGCCAGGTTATTAGCGATACCTTTTCTACGATAATTTGGCAGAACGGCGCCCATCCAACTGTAAAATGATCTGTCATGATGTCTTTGGTAACCAATTTTAAAGGCAATTGGATTATGGTCATCATATGCTGTCAAAATAAGATGTGTAGTACTATTCAGGCGTTTTGAATATTCTGGTATTTTATATGGATCGTCAAATTCTGGTACCTTTGCTGAAACCATAACTGCATCATCAAGTTTGCCTTCATAGATATGAAAACTTTCCATTATGTTTTACGTTCTTTTTTTCTCGCAGCAGGGAATAGAATATTGTTTAGTATTAATCGGTACCCCGGTGAATTTCTATGTAAGGATAGATCAGTCGGAGGATCTCCAACAAAATGTTGATAATCTTCTGGATCATGTCCACCTAGAAACGTATATGTTCCTTGACCAAAATTGCCGTGGAGGTATTTAACTTGTGGCGAAGCGGGATCTTCTCCCATTAATACCACGTGCTTTTTTATTCGGTCGCGGTGAAACCCAGTAGTCTGCCCCATAAATCCTTTGATAACTGTTACATGGTTTTGGGTCAGCATTGTTGGGACAGGATCATATTTTGCAGAAAATTCGAATAAGGTGAAATAATCAGCTTCAGCACCACGGGTGACCGGGTTATGACTTGGTGGGTAATCAATATTCGAAAATTCATAAACCATTGGATCTGTCATGAGAGAAAAATTGGTGAATGCAAAGGTTTTTTTATAATCAAGTTTTGAGTTGACATTTGATGTGATCGGTGTTCCATCAAAAACATGATGAGCAGCATCAATACCATCTTCGGCTAGGGCAATATCATAAGTGTCAGTGGCGGAACACATAGCAAAAAGGAAACCACCATTTCCTACGTAATCACGGATCAGACGAGAAAGAGCTTTCTTTTGCTCATGGACTGTAAGAAAACCAAGGCTTTTAGCCATGGCTTCATATTTTGATTGTTGCTCAATATACCACTGTGCTGTGTGATAATTCCGGTAAAATTTACCGTATTGACCAGTAAAATCTTCATGATGGAGATGTAACCAATCATATTTTTCTAATTCACCTCGGAATACTTCCTCATCCCATAATGTTTTATATGGGACCTCCGCATAGGTTAAGGCCAGGGTAACAGCGTCATCCCACGGCTGTTTATTTTGGGGAGTATAGATGGCGATTTTTGGTGCCTTTTCCAAAAGAACGATATCCATATTATTTTGTTCAATTTCGGTATAGATATCTAAAACGCCATTGGCTGTTATACGATTAAAACTCACTCCGCGTATTCTACATTCTTGTGCTATGGGTGAATAATAGTCTATTAGGAATGAACCACCGCGATAATTTAACAACCACTCAATATTTATGTTTTTTTCTAATGTCCAAAAAGCTATCCCATAGGCTTTCAAATGATCTTTTTGGATCTGATCCATTGGTATTAATAGCTTATCAGCAGCTGAAACAAGTTGTAGAAATGAAAAAATGATAATTATTAATCGTTTCATTTAACTTTCCACTATGTTTTTCAACTGCCGCATCCGCATCCTTACTGGTTCAGCCAGCATGGACATGGGGTAAGTCTCTAATAAATTATTATAAAATTTCATTGCCTTATCAATGTCACCATAGAATTGTTCATTAATTTCACCCTGGATTGTAATTCCTTGTGGAGCAAATGGAGTTTCTTGTAATAGTTGTGCAATATTTAACGAAATGCTTACATCTTCCAACAATGACCTTAACAGACATTCTCTTAGCATCACTGTGGGTAAAATAGATACATCCGGGTAATTTTCTCTAATGAAGGCCAACATTTCAGCTGCTTCTACTAACTTGTACTGCTGCAGCAATCTTTCTGCAATGGAGTATTGTACTAATGCTTCCTTATCTGTTTCACTACCAAAGGTGTAATGCTGCGATATAATATCTTGCAATTCCATTAAATCGTTAAAATATTTATCGCTCGGAGAGACATTTACGATCACGGAATCTAGAACTGTTTTGGCGGTATCAATTGTTCCTGTTAAAAATGTTAAATGGATTTCTTTCATCGTAAATGGGCTGATACTGGTGTTATTTTTTTTTCGATGCTGTACTTTATAATGGTTACGGGCAGCTTTTAAATTTCCTTCTGCGATAAAAGTATCTCCAATGCGGAGTAAAACATTTTGCCGAAGATTTTTATCTGGACGTGATGATAAAGCAGATAAATATGAAGTGCGAGCCCCATCAAAATCTCGTGTGATTTTGAATTGAATTTCACCAAGTCGAAAATGTGCTTTTGGTGAAAAAGATGAAGCAGGGAGTTCTTGCAAAACCCTTTTGTAGAGTTCAAATGTTCTTTCGAGTGATTCACGAGATTTTGGGGAAATCTGTAAAAATTCGTTTTTGAAAAATAAATTATCAGGATAAAAACCAACTAATGAATTATTCCGATTTTTAGGCAATAGTTGATCTTCGTATGTTTTACCTAGGCCTAATAATGCTTCTCCAATGATTTTTGGGGGTAGTTCTAATTCAAGATGTAGAAGTTCCTGATAAGCTTTGATAGACAAATCATATTGACTTTCCTTGCGTAAATTTCCAGCAAGTAATAGCCAGCGATTAAAATCTGCATTTTTGTGCAGCCCCATTGAACGATGAGTACTTAGCGCCTCAATGTAGCGACTAGTTTTAAAATAATATCCTGCCAATAATTTATTGATAATCACATGGTTATTTTCAAGAGAAGAAACAAGTTTTTTCTCTATTAGCAGATGATTTTCAGGATCGTCACTCATTAGTAACACACGATCAGTCACAAGCTTTTCTTGGTGCGGGTGCTCTATGATATATATTAAATATTCGTCTAGGGCTCGATCATAAGTTTGCCTTGAGTAGTAATAATTTGCCAAATCTAGAGCCAGCATATCTATTTGACCTAATTTTCTTCTGCCTCGTTTAACTAATTCTTCCATTTCTTTAGTTAATCCAAGCCGACTAAATGTATGCACCAACATTCTATAAATACTTGTGTTAGTACCATAGGTGGTTTCAAAATTATGCCAAATCTTGGCAGCCCTTAATTTATCCTCATTTAAAAATACTATTTCACCTAGCTCTATATAGGCTTGTAGATCATTAGGGTTCAGATCGATCCAAACTTCAACTAATTGAGTTGCTGACTCTAATTCTCCTGTCCGTTTCAGTATTTCCTTTAGACGTTGGTAGGCCTGCCGGTTCCCAGGGTTTTCCTTAAGCATTTCTTCGTAAAGGGTACGAGCCCGCTCGATATCGCCTTTTCGCTCCATTAATAATGCATTCTGAATTAAATCCCTTCCTTGGGGCATTACCGTAATTTGGGCAAAAAGAATACTACAGCTTATTATGATTATTGCTTTATTCATTGAATGTAGAATCTATCGGCACTATTTGTTCTTCTGATTGACTTAGCGCGTTAAAATAACGACGAATCATAGTTTGATAATCACGAGAATACCCCGCTTTCAAGGATTGATTTAATGCCTCCATAGCCAGGCTTCTGCGTTGACCATAATTCACAGGTAATCCAGATGGACCTTCGTACACAATTTCCTTAGCTATTTCTGCTTTTCTTTCCTCTTTAAAGCCTCGCTGCGTCAAAGATTTCTGACTATCCAGCATTCGCGAGAGAATTCGTTGTTGGCGTTCTTTTGTATGTTGCTGATATTTCTTATTTTGAAAATCTTTGATCACTTCATCGATATCTTTTGCAATACCGCCTAAGTCCCCTAGCCCTTGTTCACCAGATTGCCTTGTTTCACTCATTAATTGCTGTAAACTTTTTTGGACTTGCTGTTGCTGTTTCAGCAAACGTTGCATAAGACTTTGCTGTGCGGCGGCAGATAACTGACCGAGCGCTAGTTGCATACTCTGACTATTGATTCCCTGTTGTTGTCCAGACATTTCTTGCATGCGCTGCAGGAATTGTTCATATCCACTAGCTGACCCGGATGCTTGCATTTGGTTCATAGCTTGATATACTGCTAAAACAGCTTCGTTTAAAGATTTCATTGCGGATTGTTGGCTATTTGCAGCTCCGCGTCCATTACGTTCCGTCAGTTTTTTCTTGGCGTTTTCCATCTGGGCATTGGCCATACCAATTTCTTTTCCCATCTGCGGTGTGACCGCGAATGTTTCTTTTGATAAATCCATTAATGATGACATGATTTTTATCATTTGGTCTTGAGCAAACTGCTGTTGCCCAGCCATATCAGCAAGTCTTTGGGAATTTCTTGGCATTGTTCTGGTACTTTGTTCTAAGGATTCCTGTAGTTTTGATAGTTCAAGCAAATTACGCATTACTGTCTGAAATTTTCCTGCCATTTCTGTTGTGGTTTGATCTTGAAACTGGCTTTGAATATCTGTAACCATGGATTGAAGCTTCTCTAAATTTTTCAGGGATTCAGCACTGTGTCGTTGTGCTTGTTGTATTTGTTGTTTTTGTAACTGTCGAGCGCTTTGGCTTAAACTAGATTCTGTCTGATTAGTAAGATGGTTCTTTTCAAGATTCTCCAAGGCGGTAGCAGATTCGCGATCAAACTCTTGCATTGCTTTAGCTGCTTCTTCCATTGCATCCCGAATATTTGAAAACTCTTCTCTATTACGTTGTTCTTCATGACTCAGCCGAGCTATAGTATTAGGATCTGTTTCTTCATCTAGACTCTGGATATTCTCATTTACAATCTTTTGCTGTTCTACCAATTGATTCATTCTTTGTATTGTTTCATCCAGTTTTTGCTCAGCTTTGATGCGGCGAAATATATCAAGGAACCTATCAAGTTGTTGTTCTACTTGATCTAGATTAGATGAAAGATTTTCCATTGCATCCATAATATCTTTCATATTCATTTTATCCAACGCATCTTTGAGTACGTCCATATCAGTCATTAATTCAGGGTTTAATATTTCATTCACCAATTTTTGGAGTTCTTTGAATTTCTGCATAAGATCGTTCGAAAAAAGGCTGTGCTTTTCCGCAGATTGATTTATTGCTTCCATTGATTCTGCTAGTTTTTTCAGTGCTTCAGCTTCTTGTTGAACTTGCGCCAAAGTCTCTTCCATTTGTTGTTGCTGGTCCCAGTCTAAACGATCTGACTTCAACATTTCCAGTTGCATATTTTCCAGTTGTTTTTGAATGCCATCAATTTCGTCGGAATGCATTATTAATTCATCGATCATTTGATCTTCTTGTTCTTCCATAGCAGTAAATAAATCACCTAATGATGGTACTTTGGCAATAAACGTACTTGAAATTGATTTTTTTGGACCTGAAACTACATCGTTATCATAAACCTCAAAATGATAGTGCACTTCATCCTCAGGCATTAGTCCAAGTTCAACCAGGTTCCAAATTGTTTTGACCTCTTGCGAAAGATCATTTTGGTTTTCAAGGTATATTGGAAAAATTGAAATTAAGGACTCATCTTCAATGTAACTGGGTCTTTGAATTTCATATCCGACTTGAAGAGTGCTAAACCCAAAATCATCCTCGATTTTTAAATGAACCGGTATTAACTGATCAGTTCCAAGTTCCACAATTGGTGCAGGCTGAATTACCCTCATATCCGGGTTTAGATCTGGTAAAATCTGTAAATGGAAAGGGATAGGGTTTTGGTTGGTTATCCCACGATTATCCTCCAGTTGTATTTTTAATAAGGCATCCCTTTTGAATATAAAACCTCCAGCCGCGCGCTTTCCACGAATGGTTAGAGGGAGTTCCTCATTATCAAGTTTCAGAAATCCCTTATTTAATGGACGGTTACTTTTTAAATCAATTCTGACTGTAGATCCTTTTAACCCTTTTACATCAGCTTGATTTTCCTTTTGGATATTCGCGGGCAAACCTGAATAGTCTGGAGGAATTACCGTAATAGAAAATTCTTCCATAATTGGACGATCTGTTACAGATATGTAATAATCAGGTGAGACAACTTTTTTCCAGACCTGCCAAAAATGATTTGCTGGGGAAAATGCATTATAACGATAATCCTGGTAGACCTCTTCCATTAAGTGTGTATATATGCCATTAGAACTTGGTTTTATTGTGCGCAGAAGCACTGTATCCTTTGTACTTGGGATCAATTCCAAGAATATTGAATCAGGTGAAAGACCACTTATTTCAAAGCTAAGTGATGTAGAATCACCACCTAATAAATGAATATTGCGCGTAATACTTGCTATAGAAAATGGTTTTGGAATCTCAAACTCGTGTTTTGGATGGCCCCAGCGAATTAGGGCATTACTGCTTGAATCCCAAAATATTATTGCCATTAGGTTACCCAATATGAGCATGCTAAGGGAAAATACTTTCCAATTTTTAGAGTGGTTAGTTGGAAATAACTTTTTAAGATTTATTCTTGTTAATTTATTTGATATTCTTTGAATATAGCTCTTGCTTAATGAATTTGATGTATATGTGTTTTTTGATTGTTCCAATTGGTAGGCATTGATTACTACATCACTTTTTGGAAAAGCTAATTTACCAGCCGAGCGAGCAAGTTTTGACCAAGAATAGCGTTTAATCTTATTCTGCTCGATAAGTGCGTTAGCTATAAATAAACTGACGATGCCTGCAAAAATTAGTCCGACAATTATTTTTAATGTTATCAGTCGAATAGCACTAGAAAGATAGAATACAGCTTCGACTCCTATAGCTATGAATAAAATCAATAGAATGAAAGTATATGCTGCCCAGGCCAGTGTAATGAGATCATTTTGCAATGCTTCTCTGCGGATACGTTTTAGGTGGTTGGTAATTGAAGGCATTTTATTGCGTAAGTGAAAAATAAATAATATTGACACCCATTTGTAGAGCAGCCACCCTTAATGCTGCTGGATTGTTATGGACTTCTTCGTCTTCCCACCCGTCGCCTAGATCTGACTCATAAGAATAAATTACCATAATACGATCTTCATTATAGAGTGCAAATAGTTGCGGTGGTTTGCCGTCGTGTTCATGAATTTTTGGTAATCCACTAGGCATATCAAAATACGAATGAAAAACTGCGTGATCATGGGGTAGCTCTACAAAATCGCGATCAGGGAATACCCGTTTCATTTCTCGTCGAAAGGACGTATTAAGTCCATAATTATCATCTGTATGTAGAAAACCTCCTCCCATAAGATATTCACGTAGCTGAATAATTTCTTCATCGGTGAGCCGAATATTTCCATGTCCAGTCATATAAAGATATGGATGGCCTCGCAATTCTTTTGTGGTAAGTTTTATCCTGTATTCATCATGGGCGGCTTTGATAGAAGTATTCTTTGTTAAATAGCTCAGTAGATTTGGTATGCTGGATGGGTCACAATACCAGTCTCCACCTCCTCCATAATTAATGCGGGCGATCGAAAATTCTTGGCCTAAAATAATATTTGTCATTAATAAAATGACTGATGTTGTAATAAAATATTTCATTATAGTAACCTAACAACTCTTATCCATTTTTCAATGGTGATAAATAAACTATGTTCCGATATAAAATCATTATGTTGAAGTTAGTATAAAATGCTATTATCGTTGAAACTTTGGTTTATAGCTTACACTTGCAATGAAATACATCTAGCCATTACTTTACCATTGCATGCAATTAAGGATTTTCTCGGTTATTCTAATTTGCAGCCACATATCATTGGCATCCACTGGTTCAGCTGCTGAAGACTCCCTCAAAACTTATCTTTGGGGATTAATTAAAATATATCCTAAACCAAAGATCCAATATGAACCTGGTTATTGGAAAAATAGAATACTACATCCACGTGAATTCCATAGTCCGATTTCATTTATGCCTTTAGAATTACGTTATGGTCTAAGTTACTATGGAGGCGGAGGTGATTATGGTGAAGCTATGCCCTCAGGCTGGGTTAAATATGATGAAGGGGTGGAAGGTTATTTTGCAGCTGGGAAAAAAATAGCAAAGTGGGGCCATCAGTTTGATTTTGATTTCATGAAGTTAAACCTGTCCAAATTTTTACTAAAGACTAGCTGGCTTGATATGCATACTGGACTTAATTATCGTTCTGCTAACCTATTTTTCCCGGATACAATTCCAATGAGTAATTGGGGTGCTGTTAACCCTAATTGGAATATCAATCGGGAATTTTCCCCGAAGATTTCTGAGTTTAGTTTAAGTCATGCGCTTGTATTTCAATGGTTTGATAAGTTCTATTTTAATGCACGTTATACATGGGGGTTAGCACGGACAAAATTTTATTATTCCTCCAATTCTGAATTGGCGGATGAAACACCAGTAGGATGGGGCCCATCCACCGCTTATGCATTTGGAGTAAGATTTATTTTTGATGCTGAGAAACAATATCGGTTTGCCGTCGGATTGGATCTGAAACATTCATACGTCAAAATCAAGCATGTTGATGATCCAGGTGATTTAACGCCAATCGCAAGTTTCCATTTACAGGATTATGGGATCTATCTTACTCTCGCTGTTTTTTATGGTGGGCAATTGACTGTGGGTGATAATGCAAAAGAATATTATTATAGGGGCAATTTTATAGAAGCAAAGAAAAAATTTGAAAAGTTTGTTGAGAACAATCCAACCCATAGTAATCTTTACCGAGCAAAGTCATACCTAGAGTTATGTGATGAGAAAATACCCTATCAATTGTTTAAGGAAGGTATGCAGTTTGAAAATAATGGTAAGGCTGATAAAGCAGTAGATAAATATTTAGCTTCACTAAGTAATGCTGATTCCACACTTGCAGTTGAAATCAATGTACATCTTTATCGTATCGCCAGTTTGCGATTACAGGATGCCGAGCTACTGATGAGTCGGGGCAAGCATGATGAAGCATTAGCTTTGGTTCAAAAAACAGCTCATTTTTCTGACAGAGCTAAAAAGGAAATACCTAGATTTGAAGCCTTACAGGGTTTGGCTAATGGAAAAACAGCAATGAAATACCGTTTTTACGATAAAGCACTACAGTTATTTAATAATGCATTATTGAAATATCCCCCATTGAAAAGAGAAATAAATGCATACCGTTATCAAATTGCAGCAATGATGGTCGAGGATATTGATCAAATACGTGATGCAAGTGAGATCAGGTTAGCAGTGATTGGCTTAGAAGAGGCTAAACAATTGAGTGGTGGAATAGGCCCTGCCAATGAAAAAATATATCAGGCGCTCAAGAATAGGTTGGACATACTAGAACAGTTAACCATTCGTTATGGGATTGATAAACGGATGGATGAAGAAAGAATGCGTCGTGCCAAATTGAAAGGTGCTACAATTAAAATTGGTATGACCATACCGCAGGTAATGGATATCATTGGGGAACCAGAAGAGATTATCCACAAGCAAAGTTTGAAAGGAAAAGATTCACAGCTTTGGTTTTATCCAATGCATAACGATCGAAATCTTGAACTGTCTTTCTTAGATTATAAATTATTTAAAATAGAATAAACTACAATAGGTGGGCGTTCCGGGTTAAGAACATGATTTCTCTCCCGACAACTTTAATTATTCCTGTTGCAGGTACAGCTAAAAGCATTCCAAGCGGCCCAATAAGTGTTCCACCAATAAGTAATGCAATCATAACCACCAATGGATGTATCCCAACACTTTCTCCAACCAAAATAGGAGTTACCAGGTTATTATCTATTTGTTGGACTATAAGAAACATTAGAATTATGTCCAAAATGTAAAAAGGCGAGGGTATGGTGCTAAAGAGTTGATGATTCAGAGCAGCTTCTGAACCAATGTTATTCATCACAGCGACAAGTATTGCAGGTAACATTCCTGCAAAGGGGCCCACAAGTGGAATTAAATTTGCCAAGCCAGCAATAATACCAATAAATACAACTAAAGTAAGATTTGCACCTGTTGCATTTAGTATGTAAAGACCAATAATTGACATTATTGCAACGCTCGATGCTGCTAACAGTTGACCTTGCAAATAATTTGATACCTGACGTTCAACGTTAAATATAAGCCTTAACCCCATTTCGAAAAATTTATTTGGGATGAACTGCACCAATGATTTTTTGAACTCGTGATAATTTGCTAAAAGAATTATAGTAAATATTAAAACCATGATTGCTGTAAAAATAAAACCCCCAACAGTGCCAGCTAAAGAGACTAAATTTTGAATTATATCACCTACCATATCATTAATCTTTGATACGATGTTAGATGAATCTATATCAGGAATATTTACATGTTTTTTCAGGGTCAATTCCAATCGAACAGCTAATGAATTTAGGTTCTCTGCATACCCTTTAGTTTCTATCTGGCTAGAAAATTCACGGGCTTGTCCTAGCATTCCTGATGCAAAACTTTTTAGAAAAATTATGATAGCACTAATGATGCTAATTGTTACCATTAATACACTCAATGGTCTAGATTTTATTTGACTTTCTAGATGGTCTACTAATGGCAATAATATAGTTGAAAAAAGAAAAGCAAATATCAACATAGTGATTACTGAGGATATGTACGGCCATATTATTGTTAAAAATCCAAACGCAATAACCGTTAAGATTAAACGGTAAATTAACTGTAGGTAATTTTTTTCCTGGCCCAAAATTATCTTATCATTTATCTGATTGTGCCTGTATCAATAATTCATTTGTCTTTCGGAGACGGGTACAAACTACTTTGGATAAGTTTCGCAGAATTTTATTACCTAGTGCAGGTTTTCTTTCAATTAGAATTTGAAGGTCCGAACGAAAAAATCCTAATAGTCTAGAATGATCAGTTGCGATGGCGGCTGCAGAACGTACTTCATCTTCCAACAAGGCCATTTCCCCAAAAAAATCGCCATTAGATAATTCGGCCAACACCTGTGAATTACCACTTGTTTCACCAACAATAATTTTTACAGCTCCGGACTGAATAATAAACATTCCTTCACCAGGTGCGTGACGTTTAAATACATATTCTTCTGGTTTATAGGTTCGATCATGTAGCAACTTGCTAACTTCATTTAATTCTTTTTTATTGAGTTTTGCAAAAATCGGTATTTTTTTTATAATTGTAACTGTTTCGCTTGTAGTTTTATCCCAATTTTTAAACAGATTTGTCCAGTATGCGTTTTTCAAAATCCTCACCTCATCAATATGGTCAGATAAAATAGACAAGGATCTTAAGGCTTGTCAAGAGAACTCTTTAATACAAAATTAAAACCTTTTGGATAGGTTTTATTCTGCTGGGTAGTTTTGTATACTATGGTTTTAAGGTTTTTTTTAATAAATACCCTCACTATTACTTCTTTTATTTTTTCTCAGGAAAGTCGCCGCGATTATGATGCTGAGTTAGATTATCAATCAGAAGCCATAAATAATGTCAGGAAAGAAATAGAGGAAACACGACGCAGGATTAAATCAGAAAAGAAAAAGGAGAAATCAACTGCACGACGATTGACAAATATCGATAAAGAAATATCCTTAACCGATAAACTTTATACTCAATTAAAACAGGAGTTGGGTAAGACTGAAACGGAGATAGATAAATTATCAACAGCGATACAGGCAAATGAATATCAACTTGAAATTTTGCGTGATAGGTATGCCGTAAGAGTTGTACAAATGTATAAAAAGGGGACTTTGGCCGATATTGAAAAGCTTTTGAGCTCCTCATCGTGGCGACAGGCTGTATATCGTGCTAAATATATGGGCGTAATATCTAACCTTGATCAAAAAACACAGAACAAGATAAAATCGTTATTGATTGATATAGGAAGACAAAGAATTGGTTTGGAATCTTCTTATCGAAACAAAGTTCGGTTAAAAAAGGACCAAGAGGATAGCAAAATAACACTTCGTGCAAGCCGGAAAAAACGCCAACAGGAATTGGATAAAATTCGTAACAATCAGTCTGAATTGACAAAATATCTTGAGGAAAGACAAGCTGGGATGCAAGAGTTGGAGAGTTTGCTAAAAAAAATCCGTCAGGAAAAATCTAGCTATGATCGGGCAGATCGCATACGGAAACAACAAGCTGCATTAAAAACTCAAACATTTGGCAAACTTAAAGGACAGCTTCCATGGCCGGCAGCTGGTCGAGTTGTTAAAAGGTTCGGTCGCACTTGGAATTCAGAGCGGAAAACAACCACTGAGAATCCGGGTATTGACATAAAAGGAAAACCAGGTTCTCCGATCCGCTCAGTCATAGGTGGTATAATCACAACTATAACCTACATTCGAGGATATGGTACCACAATAATTATTGATCACGGTGGCGGTTTCTATACAGTATACAGCCATGTGACAAATGTGGAAACTAACGAGGAAAGTGAGGTTCAGGCTGGTGATGTCATCGCCTACATGGGTGATGCAGGCTCCATTGATGGTTCAAAATTACATTTCGAGATCTGGGGCCATGGACAAAAATTAAATCCTGAAAAATGGTTGATGAGAAGATGACATTTATCAAGCTTAATGTTCAGCAATCTATTTGGAGTAAGTTGAGTCAGTTAAAAAGAAATCATCGCATTGCCAATGCGTATCTTTTTTCAGGATCTAAGGGATCTGGTAAGGAGGCGATAGCGCTCAAATTCGCTGCCTATATTAACTGTACTGTTGTTGATGGTCCATGTGGAGAATGTGCTTCCTGCCGTCGATTTAAATCATTACAGCACGAACATTTAAAATTGATCGTACCCATGCCACGAGAGGTGAAGTCATCAGGAAATGCTGATGTAGCAGCATTATTAGATGCAATCAGGATTAAGGCAAAAAATCCATTTTATAAAATCATTTTGCCAAAAGCCAACACGATTCCAATCAGTCATATTAGGAAACTACAGAAAGACTTGCACCTTAAATCAATACAAACTGGCCGCAAGATAGTTTTGATTTATGACGCTCATATGTTGTGTACAGGCGATGCATCATCTGCCAATGCAATATTAAAAATTCTTGAAGAGCCGCCTAATAATACAACTTTTATTTTAGTTACCGATTATAAAGCTGATTTATTACCGACAATTTTATCACGTTGTCAATGCATAGATTTTCCCGCATTAAAAAGAGATGACGTCATTGCTTATCTGTTGTCGTCAGGAGTTGAAGATTATTTAGCACAATTTGCTGCCAATATAGCTGATGGTGATATGCATCGAGCGTTTGCATTGACAGACTTTGGTAAGAATGAAATTATGGAATTGATGAAAATGTTGAGAAATCTAGTATCGGTAGAACACGTAGAAAATTGGCGTTCGTTCAATCAAAATTATAGTAGGATGGCAAAAAATAATTTTAGTGAATTCGAATTCCATCTTTTTTTACTGCAATGGTGGTTAAAACAAGCTTATTTGCAACGAGCGGGTATCAATAATTCCGATTTTAATAATGGTATGTCCACTGATTTGCGAGAATTTAACGCCAATTTTCCAAACGCTAACTTTGATAAAATCAATAATATAATTGAAGAAACAATTATTGCTCCTCGAAAGAATTTTTACATGCCATTAATAATGACAAACTTTTTGATTGGTATCCAACATAGTTTAAATAAGTAGATTTACTGATAGCAAATAATGTCAAATACATTTTATATCACAACTCCTATTTACTATGTGAATGATAAACCGCACATTGGCCATGCTTATACGACAATATTGGCTGATGTATTAGCACGTTTTCATCGAAATCTAGGATATGATACATTTTTTCTTACTGGTTTGGATGAACATGGGCAAAAAGTACAACAGGCTGCGGTAGATCGTAATGTAAACCCACAGCAGCATTGTGACAAAATGGCGCCACAATTCATTGAATTATGGGAGGAATTGCATATTTCCAATGATGACTTCATCCGCACTACGGAGCCAAGACATAAGCAAGTGGTTCAGGAATTTTTGCAGCAAGTTTTTGATAAAGGTGATATTTATAAAGATGAATACAAAGGATTATACTCTATATCAGAAGAGAGATTTATTACTGAAAAGGAAGCGGACAGTGGACAGTTTCATGATATCAAGGAATTACAGGAAAAGAATTATTTTTTTAAAATGAGCGATTATCAAAGTCAGCTCATTGAATATATTGAAGAACATGAGACATTTATTCAACCAAAACATCGTAAAAATGAAATTCTTGGGTTTTTACGACGACCATTAAGTGACTTATGTATTTCACGACCAAAATCGCGGTTGAATTGGGGTATTGAACTGCCATTTGATGAAGACTATGTGACCTATGTGTGGTTTGATGCTCTCATTAATTATGTAACCGCAACCGGATATGGTACTAAGGATTCTTCTTTTAAAAAATGGTGGCCGGCAAATTGCCATTTGATCGGTAAAGATATTTTAACAACCCATGCTGTTTATTGGCCCACAATGCTCATATCAGCAGGACTGCCATTACCCAAATCAATTTTTGCACATGGATGGTGGCTAAGCGCTGAATCAAAAATGAGTAAATCGATTGGTAATGTAATAAACCCTCTTGATTTGATTGAAGAGTATGGAGTTGACCCAGTCCGTTATTATTTAATGCGGGAGATGGTGCTGGGTCAAGATGCAAATTTTACGATGGATTCTTTTATCAAGCGTTACAATAGCGATCTAGCTAATGATTTTGGAAATTTATTAAATCGTATATCAACCCTTATTAGTAAGAATTATGATGGAATAATTCCTCAGCCTAGAGAGCTTTCTTTGGAGGAAAAATTTCTAAAAGATGCCGCTGGTAAATTAGTTGTTGAAATAGATGAAAAAATAAAGAATATGAAAATTAATGAAGCTATTGAAGATATTATGCAATTTGTTAGACGGATCAATAAGTACATGGAAGAACAAGCGCCTTGGAAACTAGTGAAGGAAAATAAAGATGCAGCCGGACAAATATTATATACGGCTGGCGAATCCCTACGGATTGGCGCTTCGCTCCTTTCTCCTGTAATGCCAAATAGAACATCCATTTTATTTGAGGTTTTAAATACAGGAGAATCAACAGAATGGGGCGGTCTGAAATCAGGAAATAAAATACGAGACCACCAACCTCTTTTTCCGCGCATACAGGTCTAACTTATCAATTCGTAATAATGTTAACAGACACCCATTGCCACCTATATTATGATGAAATAAAAAAAGACATAGCCAATGTCCTAAAGCGTTCTGAAAAGTTAGGCGTCAACCGCTTTATTTGTGTTGGCACAAATATAGAAGATTCATTGCAGTGCTTGGAATTGGCTGAAAAATATGAGAATATTTTCGCTTCAGCTGGTGTTCATCCACATGATTCTAAGAATGTACCTCCAGATTATCTGAATCAAGTCAAAAAATTCATGAAATCCAGCAAAATGGTAGCGATTGGGGAGATAGGTTTAGACTATTACAGGAATATTTCACTCCCGGATATACAAAGATCAGTTTTCCGTGAACAAATGCAACTCGCAGGAGAACTGAAAAAACCGGTTATTTTCCACAATCGGGATGCTGATATGGATGTAATTAAAGTATTATCTGATTTTCCTGATGTGATTGGTGTGGCACATTGTTTTTCATCTACTATTTCAACAGCAAATACATTATTAGACATGGGTTATTATATTTCCTTCTCCGGAAACTTGACTTTCAGAAATAGTAACCTGCCGGAAGTTGCCAAGCACTTACCGCTTGATCGAATACTGGTTGAAACTGATTCTCCCTATTTAAGCCCCGTACCGTTCCGTGGGAGAAGAAATGAACCTGGGCGAACTAGGTATGTAGCCGAAAAATTAGCCGAAATACATCAAGTACCTTTGGAATTAGTTGCGCGTAAGACAACAGAAAACGCCAATCGGTTATTTTATCTTTAATGGTCCACCCTTTTAGAAAAAAGTGGGGTCAGAATTTTTTAGTGGATAATAACCTATTGGATAAAATTGTATCAACAGTTGATCCGCAGATAAATGATCATATTCTGGAAATAGGCCCGGGTGAAGGTGTTTTAAGTGAGAAGATATTACCAGAAGTAAAGGAAATGTTGGCAATTGAAATTGATCCTTTGCTTGTAGATTATTTAAATAAACAAAAAAATTTAAAAGAGTTAAACGTTATTCAAGGTGATATTTTGATTAATAATATTAGAGATTTACCCATCACCAATCCTGTAAGAGTAATCGGCAATATACCCTATAATATTACGTCACCGATAATCTTCTGGCTGATTGAGCAACTGGATTACTGGGATGATGCTTTTGTGATGGCACAGAAGGAAGTAGCACAACGCCTTACAGCTAAAGTAAGTACAAAAGCTTATGGTCGGTTAACTGTAGTTGTTGGTGCTTATTTGAATGTTGACTATAAGTTTACCATACCGCCAGATGTATTCGTTCCCAAACCTAAGGTAGATTCTGCGTTTATATGTCTAACTAAAAAGAAGCAGCCACTTATTAAAGATAAGGATTATGTTAAGTTCAATAAGATTGTAGCAGCTGCTTTTAACCAGCGTCGCAAAATGCTGCGAAACTCTATAAAAAGTTGGAATTTCTCAAAGTTAGTTAAAGAAAATATCGATTTTTCTCGTCGCCCTGAAAGTCTTTCCGTTGAAGAATTTGCCTTATTGGTAAAGTGAAATATTGCCCTTAACAGGTTACTTGGGTCGTATGTGTTAAATAGTGTAAATTTGTTGGCTTTTCTAAAAAATAATACAGAGGTGTAAATGGCAAAAACAGGAAGAACTGTAAATGAATCAAATCGAAGCTTAAGTCGATATCTTGAGGAAATCGGTGATTTTGAACCGCTTAATCCAGATCGTGAAGTAGAACTTGCGATAAAGATAAAAAAAGATGACCATAGTGCGCTTGAGGAATTAGTAAAAGCTAATCTAAGGTTTGTGGTGTCAGTTGCAAAAGATTATCAGGGACAAGGACTGCCCTTAACGGATTTGATCAATGAAGGTAACTTAGGATTGATTAAGGCAGCAGGGCGATTTGATGAAACACGTGGATTTAAATTTATTTCATATGCTGTCTGGTGGATTAGACAATCAATCCTACAAGCTCTTGCAGAACATTCACGTATTGTTCGGTTACCGCTGAATCGTGTTGGTACGATCAGCAAGATCACAAAAACAGCCGAAAAATTGGAAGCTGAAATTGAACGTTCACCTAATGAGAAAGAAATTGGCCGACAATTAAATATGACATCAGATGAAGTTATTGATGCAATGCGAATATCGCGTCGGCATCAATCACTTAATGCACCATTTAGGGATGGTGATAAAAATTCACTTATCGATATCATTAAGGATGATAATCAAATTGAACCCGATACTCCACTAATGAATGATTCGCTTAAGGATGAGATCCGTAATTCTCTAGATACACTTAAAGACAGAGAGAGAATGGTCATTAAGATGTATTTCGGTATTGAACGTGATTATGCACTTACATTGAATGAAATTGGTGAGGAGTTTAATCTTACCCGTGAACGCGTAAGACAGATTAAGGAAAAGGCAATTCGCCGTTTAAGACACCGTTCCCGCAGTAAAACATTGAGAAATTATTTAGGCTAATATATGAAGGAGGTGAAAATAAATGGTTGAGGTAACTGTTAGAGAAGGCGAGCCTTTGGAACGTGCTTTACGACGGTTTAAGAAGAAATGGGAGCGTGCAGGAATTTTACGTGATGTTAGACAAAAATCATATTATGTAAAGCCTAGTGAAAGGAAAAGGGCTGAGCGTAAAAAAGCTGCTAGACGAATGATAAGAATATCACGCTACTAGTTTTCATAATTAATTATGAAAGTGTTTGAAAAGGTTCGGGTCTTAAACCCGAACCTTTTTTATTTTTTACCATGTTGATTCGTAGTATATCTGGTGTTCGAGGTCTGGTAAAAACAGACTTATTACCTGAGATCTGCGCTGCTTATGCAGCAGCAGCGCACACAATGTCCCCTGATGGTGTTATTATGATCGGAAGAGATTCTAGACCATCAGGAGAGCATTTATTGGATGCAATGGTGGAAATACTACTGAATTATGGGAGAGATGTTATTTCATTAGGTATTGTACCAACACCTACAGTGCAGTTTATGGTAGAGAAAACTGACGCTGTTGCGGGTGTTGTTATCACTGCCAGTCATAATCCCATTGAATGGAATGGGTTAAAATTTATCCGCGATGATGGAACATTTTTCCGACCAGATGAATGTGATAACTTATTCTCTGTAGTAGATGCCGGTATTGAATCTCTAAATCATGATACTAAGCGTGGTACAACCTTTATGGATGTTAATGCTATTCAGAAACATATTATCCAAGTGGTAAGCCTGCGTAGTATCGATTTCAATAAAATACGGAAGAAAAAATTTAAGGTAGTGATAGATGCTGTAAATGGTGCTGGTTATGATGCAGTACCAAGATTGCTTGAATCATTTAATTGCGAAGTAATCCGTATAAATTGTGAACCAAATGGCAAATTTACAAGAGGTACAGAACCATTACCAGAAAATCTAGAGATGCTTAGCATGGCGGTGGTTAAAAATAATGCCGATGTTGGATTCGCTGTGGATCCAGATGCTGATCGTTTAGCAGTTGTATCTGAGGATGGAAAACCATTAAGTGATGAATATACAATAGCCATAGCAGGTGATGGCTATATCATGCAAAAGAAGACACAAGAAACTTTCGTTATAAACCTATCTACATCTATGGTACTAGAAAAAATAGCTGCGAGATATAATTGTAGTGTTGAGCGAACCCCAGTAGGTGAGATTAATGTAGTTCAAAAAATGATTGATGTCGGCGCAAAATTCGGTGGTGAAGGCAATGGCGGCATTATCCTCAAGGAAGCACATCTAGGTCGGGATTCCCTGGTTGGATGTGCTATGGTACTTAATAGGATGGCACTGACTGATGAGCGGTTAAGTCTTATTTACGCTGGGCTTCCACAGTTTGCAATTGTGAAGGATAAGCTGAATATTGATGGAGTTGATATGGGCAACCTAATTACAGCTGCAATTAATAAATTTAAAGGCGCAGAAATAAATACAGAGGATGGCACTAAATTCACTTGGGACAATCAATGGATTCACTTACGTAAATCCAATACTGAACCGATAATAAGAATTTATGCAGAAGCTGAAAATCAGGATTCCGCACAGAAACTAATTGATAAAATGAAGTCCTTGATTGATACCTAATTAACATAGTGTTAAATAATAGAACTATAGATCAGGTTGGCGCAGAGGAAAGAGTTTCCAGACTTTTTTCAAGAAGCATAAAACAAGAGTCCAAAGAACAGGCACTTAAAATGATCCTCAGCATGATTGATCTGACGACATTGGAGGGAAAGGATTCTCCTGGAAAAGTAAAGCAGTTATGTTATAAAGCTGCCCATCTTCATGATCAACATCCGGGGTTGCCAGCGGTTGCTGCAATTTGTGTTTATCCAAACATGGTGCCTGTAGCAAAAATTGCCTTGGCTGGAACTAATATTAAAGTTGCTTCCGTAGCTACGGCGTTTCCTAGCGGCATGACAAATTTATCAGCGAAGCTCAAAGAGGTCCGATCTGTAGTTGATGCCGGGGCTGAAGAGGTGGATATGGTAATATCGAGAGGTAAATTCTTAAGCGGCGATCTCGAATTTGTTAGTGATGAGGTTGCTCAAATAAAAGATGCCTGTGGTGCAGCAAAACTAAAGGTAATACTAGAAACTGGGGAACTTGTTACTTTGGATAATGTGCGCAGGGCAAGTGATCTAGCCATGTATGCTGGTGCAGACTTTATTAAAACCTCTACGGGAAAGATCAATCCAGCTGCAACACCTGTAGTTGTCCTAACTATGCTGGAAGCTATACGTGATCATTATTTACAAACTGGGCATAGAATCGGCATGAAACCAGCTGGTGGGATTAGCACCGCAAAGCAAGGGATTCAATATTTGGTAATGGTTCGTGAAACACTTGGACAGGGATGGCTTACGCCCGATTTGTTCCGCATTGGCGCTAGTTCTCTTGCAAATGATGTTTTGATGCAGATTATTAAACAAAACAAGGGCAACTATCAATCATCTGATTATTTTTCATTGGATTAATGTATGGTAGGTAGGACTAAAACAAAAAACAGGAAGGTATCAACAAAATGGGAATATAGTATCGCGCCGGAAAGCACGGATCATATTTCATTAATGTCTAATTATAATTTGTTCATTGCAGGAAAATTTATAAAACCAAAGGAAGGTATTTATTTTAATTCTATTAATCCGGCTAATGAAACTAACATAGCAAAAGTAGCTTCCGCAGGTAAAGCTGATGTTAATAAAGCTGTTGCTGCAGCTAAGGCAGCATATGAAAATGTTTGGAAGAAAATGGATCCATCCCAACGAGGGAAATATATATATCGTATTGCCCGTCTTATTCAGGAACAGGCTCGAGAGTTTGCTGTTATTGAGTCTCTAGATGGTGGTAAGCCCATTCGTGAATCAAGGGATATAGATATACCATTAGCAGCAGCTCACTTTTTTTATTACGCTGGTTGGGCTGATAAGCTTGATTATGCTTTCCCCGGTCGAAAAACAAAACCTATCGGTGTCGTTGGACAAATTATCCCATGGAATTTCCCGCTATTGATGGCTGCCTGGAAAATTGCCCCAGCGCTCGCTACTGGAAATACCGTTGTACTAAAACCGGCAGAAACAACACCCTTAACTGCGCTTAAACTTGCAGAAATTATCCAGGTTGCAGATTTACCTCCTGGAGTAGTAAACATTGTTACTGGAGATGGAAGTACTGGCGAATATTTGGTGAACCACTCCAAAGTTGATAAAATTGCGTTTACTGGTTCAACAGAAGTTGGAAAATCAATCATAAGGGCTTTAGCGGGATCCAGTAAGAAATATACTTTGGAACTCGGTGGTAAAGCTGCCAATATAATTTTTGAGGATGCACCTATTGATCAGGCTGTAGAAGGAATAATAAATAGTATATTTTTTAATCAAGGTCATGTCTGCTGCGCGGGCTCGCGATTATATGTTCAAGAGAGTGTTTCTAAAGAAATAATATCTAAATTAAAAAGTCGAATGGAAAACCTGATTTTAGGTGACCCCTTAGATAAGAATACTGATATTGGGGCAATTAATTCGAAGCCACAGTTGGAAAAGATTCAAATGTATCTAGATATTGGTGTAGATGAAGGAAGTAAAATATATCAGTCAACTTGTGCTATACCAAAAAAAGGTTTTTGGTGTGCACCGACACTATTTACCGATATGAGTCAATCCCATCGCTTGGTCCAGGAGGAAATATTCGGTCCTGTTTTAGTGATTCAGACCTTTCGTACAATTGATGAGGTAATTGCCAAAGCCAATAATACACCTTATGGACTATCAGGCGGCGTATGGACAGATAAAGGATCAAAAATTTTCAAAATATCGAAAGATATTCGTGCCGGTGTAATTTGGGCCAACACATTCAATAAGTTTGATCCAACTTCTCCCTTTGGAGGTTATAAAGAAAGTGGGATGGGCCGTGAAGGCGGATTGGAAGGGTTATTACCATATGTTAGTCTCTATTAACAATCCTAGATAATGACGCAATCATTACATATTAATAAGACCTATAAACTTTACATTGATGGCAAATTTCTGCGTACTGAATCTGGCCGTTATATTAAGTGGACTGACCCCAAGAAGAATATGGCCATTAATTTCTGTCGCGGTTCCAGAAAAGATTTTAGAAATGCAGTTGTGACTGCACGAAGTGCTTTCAAAGCTTGGTCTGGTCGTTCAGCATATAATCGTGGACAAATATTTTATCGTATAGCAGAAATGTTGGAAAGCAGGAAGGAACAATTCAAATCAGAGTTGATTTTACAAGGCTTTACTAAGAAACAATCAGAGAAAGAAGTAGCCCTTAGTATAAATCGTTTAGTTTATTATGCTGGTTGGGCAGATAAATATCAACAACTTTTCAGTAGAGTAAATCCTGTTTCCTCACCATATTATAATTTTTCGTCCCCAGAACCAACTGGTGTTGTTGCAGTAATTGCACCTGATGATTCATGTTTGCTGGGCCTCCTATCAGTATTTGTACCCGCTGTTGTAGGTGGCAATACAGTGGTAGTTCTAGTTTCTGAATCATTTCCATTGTGTGGTATAACGTTTGCAGAAGTGTTGCACTCCTCTGATGTCCCCGGTGGCGTGATAAATATTATGAGTGGCAGACGTAGTGAGTTGATTGAACAGTTTTCATCCCATATGGATGTAAATGCAATTATTTATTGTGGGATCGATTCTGGTCATGCAAGTATGGTTGAAAAAAATACTGCATTAAATGTTAAGAGAGCAGTTAATTATGCGGATGAGAATTGGATAAATCCAGATTCGCAAGGCCCATATCATATAATGAAGAGTCAGGAAATAAAAACTACCTGGCATCCTATCGGCAATTAATTGATCTTATTATTTAAATTTCACAATGATTAATCCTATAGTAAAAGGATTAGAATTAAGCCTAGAAATAGAATCATTGGCCTTTGGTGGAAAAGGTGTGGCTAGAAAAAATAATTTTGTCGTTTTTGTAAATAATACTTTACCCGGACAAAAAGTACGTGTATTGGTATATAAAAAGCATAGAGGTTATGCAGAAGCTAGACCATTGGAAATCTTAAGAGATTCACCAAATGTAGTTGATTCACTATGTAGTCATTTTCCCGTTTGTGGTGGTTGCAGCACACAAAACCTAGATTATAAAGAACAGGTAAATCAGAAAAAAAAGCAGGTTGAAGATCTTTATATAAGGCAAGCTGGCATAGATGATTTTACAGTGAATAAAGTTATAGCTGCTGATAAACAATATAATTATCGTAATAAAATGGAGTTTTCGTTTAGTAATCGCCGTTGGTTACTTGAAGGAGAAAAAGAAGTTCCAGAATCTGATTTTGCACTTGGATTACATATTCCTCGCCGTTATGATAAAATTTTAGATATCAATGAATGTCATATTCAAGAAAAAATATGTAATAACATATTGAATTTGGTGCGGACTGAAGCGTTAAATAATAATCTGAAACCATATGATAATAAAACAAACAACGGCTACTTACGCCATTTGGTACTTCGCTATGGTTTTAATACTGGCGAGTTAATGGTAAATCTGGTTACCAGCTATGAAAATACGAAACTATTGAGACCAATTATAAAAGCCCTTTTAAATCAATTTCCTAATATCACTTCAATCGTGAATAATATAAATACTAGAAGAGCAGATGTAGCTTACGGTGAATCAGAAATAGTCCTACATGGGGCACCGGCTATCCGTGAAAAATTAGGTGACATCACTTTTGAAATTTCGGCGAACTCCTTTTTCCAGACTAATACTGAACAGGCGGAGAAATTATTTTTGGTCGTGGAAGAGAATGCTAGTTTAACTGGAAAGGAAATAGTTTTTGATTTGTTTTGTGGTACAGGGTCTATCTCTCTATTCTTAGCGCGTTATGCAAAGGAAATATATGGCTTTGACGTAATTAAAAGTGCAATTGAAGATGCAACAAGAAACGCAGTAATTAATGGAATTGGTAATACAAAATTTCAAAAAGTAAATCTCGATACTTATTTTAAAAAAGGTCGTAATCTAGATAATTATCCAATTCCGGATTTATTGATACTTGATCCACCAAGATCTGGCATTCATAAAAATCTGGTGAAATCATTACCTAAGTTTGGTTCTAAACGAATAGTTTATGTATCATGTAACCCGACAACTCAGGCGCGGGATATAATCCAATTAATTCATTGGGGCTGGAAATTACAATCAATGACCTTGGTCGATATGTTCCCGCATACTCCCCATATTGAGACCGTCGCATTATTGACAAAGTAATTAAAGATGAATCGAACCTTTATATCTTATTTTTTCTTGACTTAAATTTTTATCCATGAGTCGTTGGTTTAGACACCTGATACGAAACAGTTTTTTCCAGGTAGGTGCTGGTTTATTAATTGTTATGGTGCTTGGTGGATTTATAGTTATATACTTGGAGACGGGCCCTATTACTGAAAAAGAAACACCTTTTTGGTGGGCGATAGTAACCATGACAACAGTAGGTTATGGAGATTTTTACCCGACGACCCTAGAAGGTAGGTTTTTCGCAGTAATTATCATGTTTGCGGGTATATCACTAGTTTCTCTATTAACTGCAACGATCTCATCCATTTACGTAGCAAAAAGAATTCGGGAGGATAAAGGTTTGGAAAAAGTAGACATACGTGATCACATCATTCTTTGTGGCTGGAATAAGAATGCAGAATCAATTATTGATTCATTAAGGAATTTAACTGATCAAAAAACACTTGAACTGGTTCTTATAAATGAAATCCACGAAGATATAGTTAATCATTTGAAAAATAAGTATAAGGATGTGGATCTTCATTTTGTTGCTGGAGATTTTACCAGCGAGGAGATTTTAAATAAGGCTAGTATAGTAAATGCTAAAACAGTAATAATTATTCCTAATCTTGATGACGAAAACATAGGTTCTCCGGATGAAAAGACAATTTTTGCGACTCTTACCATAAAAAGTTTGGTCTCCAGTGTTCGGGTAGTTGCATATCTCATGCAACGTGAAAATCTAACTCACATAAGACGTGCGAATGTTGATGAAGTAGTTCTTAGTGACGATTTTGGTGCTTATATGCTGGCTTCTCATGTTATGGATCCCGGTATTCCCCAAACCACTAAAACATTACTTAATGCAAGTTCAGACGCCAGGTTGAGACGCGTTGATATTCCCAACCAGTTTGTTGGAAGAACATTTGATGACTTATTTAGCTATTTTCGGTCAACCAGCGCTTGGATTCTTATCGGTCTTTTTTCGGAAGAGGAAAATTTGGGCATTGGAGAGGTACTATCTGCAGACACTTCAGCGCTAGATGCATTCATTGAGCGAAAGTTAAATGAGGGAGGGATTTCTTTGCTGGAAGAGAGTAAAGTTACAACAATAATCAACCCCAAAAGCAGTTTCAAAATCGAAGCAGGCCAGCGTGCCATCGTAATTCCTTGAGGTAGCTATGGATATTAATGAATTAAAGCAATTTCAGATATTTAGGAACCTAGATGAGGATGAAATAATACTGTTTCAGAAAAAAATGAAAAATATAAACGTGCCTGAGGGACAGAGTTTTATAGTAGAAGGAGATATTGGTGATTCTATTTACCTGCTGTTGGAAGGGCAAGTAAGAATAAACCAGGCACTGACCCTTTCAATGCACAAGGGTGGTCTTGATAATCGTGAAAAAGCAATTATTAACCTTTCAGCAGATGTGAAGCCACTTTTTGGCGAGATGTCTCTATTTGACAAAGAAGACCTCCGTAGTGCCAGTGTGAAAGCAATTACAGAATGTAAATTGGCACAACTTATGTCTGATGACCTGTTGGCAATCTGTGATAAATATCCAGATATAGGCTACAAGGTGATGAAAAATTTAGCTAAGATTCTTAGCAAGAGATTAGTTGAGACTAATCAAAATGTATTAAAGTTAACCACCGCATTTAGTCTCGTATTAGAAAGATAATTAAAAAATTTTCACTGGATGATTACGGCGAATGGCCCAACCCCAGTTAGAAAAAGTTTATGACCCAAATCGGGTCGAAGATAAATGGTATCAACACTGGTTAGACCAGAATTATTTCCACGTTGAACCAGATCCCCAAAAAAAACCTTACACAGTAGTAATACCACCGCCTAACATTACTGGCATCCTTACAATGGGGCATGTATTAAATAATACAATTCAGGACATACTTATTAGGAAAGCAAGAATGGAAGGAAAACAAGCTTGCTGGATTCCTGGCACTGATCATGCTTCGATCGCGACGGAAACAAAAGTAGTTGACATGTTATTGGATCAAGGAATAAAAAAAGATTCTCTGTCGCGGAAAGAGTTTGTAGACCATGCCTGGCAATGGAAAGAAAAATATGGGGACATGATTATACAGCAATTGAAAAAACTCGGTTGTTCTTGTGATTGGGAACGGGAGAGGTTTACCATGGATGATGGTTATACCCGTGCTGTAATGGAAGCTTTTGTTAAACTCTATGAAAAAGGGCTTATTTACAAAGGGCAAAGACTTGTTAATTGGTGTCCTGTTTCGAAATCAGCTATAAGCGATGAAGAAGTAACTCATCAGGAGGTCAATGGAAACTTATGGTATTTTCGCTATCCGATAACCAGTTCTGATGAATTTTTAGTGGTAGCTACGACACGTCCAGAAACAATGTTAGGTGATACTGCTGTAGCAATTCATCCAAAAGATAAGCGCTATAAACATTTTCTTGGGGAATCAGTATCACTGCCACTAGTCAATAGGGAAATACCAATTATTGCTGATGAATTTGTGGATCCGGAATTTGGAACCGGCTGTGTAAAAGTCACTCCGGCCCATGACCCCAATGATTTCGCTATTGGCGAACGCCATAATCTTGTGTTTATCAATATTATGAATGCTGATGCTTCCTTAAACTCTAACGTACCGGCGCAATACAAGGGCATGAGTCGGGAGGATGCGCGTAAAGCAGTAGTAAATGATTTTGAGGCTGCAGGACTGTTAGAGAAAACAGAGGAATATATTCATAAGGTTGGGTTTTCAGAGCGTGGCAGTGTTCCCATAGAATATTATATATCTGATCAATGGTTTTTGAAAATGACAGAATTATCCAAGCCAGCATTGGACGCTGTAAACAAAGGCCTGATAAACTTTCATCCCACGCATTGGGTAAAGACCTATAATCACTGGATGGAAAATATAAAGGACTGGTGTATCAGTCGACAATTATGGTGGGGACATCGCATACCTGTGTGGTATCACAATGAAGATCCAAAAAAGATACATGTTTCATTAGATGGACCTGAAGACAAAAATAATTGGACGCAGGATAAGGATGTCTTGGATACTTGGGCTTCATCTTGGCTGTGGCCCTTTGCGGTACATCAATGGCCGGAAAAAGATCATGACTTAGATTATTTCTATCCAACCGCGTCATTGGTAACAGGTCCAGACATCATATTCTTTTGGGTCGCACGGATGATAATATCTGGGTATGAATTCATGGATAATGTGCCTTTTAAAGATGTGTATTTCACTAGTATTCTCCGCGATGAAAACGGTAAAAAATTTAGTAAGTCATTGGGGAATTCTCCGGATCCATTTGATCTATTTGAAAAATATGGCACTGATGCTGTACGTTTTGGCACTATGCTTATGGCTCCACAAGGATTGGATGTATTGTTCTCATCCAAGCGGCTTGAAGTAGGACGAAACTTCATAAATAAATTATGGAATGCCTCTAGGTTTGTATTGATGAATGTGGGTGATGAAATACCTGTACTAGATTTATCAAAAAAAGATTTGAATCTACCCGAACTTTGGATCTTAAGTCGTTTGCAACGAACGATAGAACGTGTAAATAAAAATTTGAATCGCTTTCAATTTAATGAAGCAGCAAAAGCAATTTATGAATTTACGTGGAGTGATTATTGTGATTGGTATATTGAAATAGCAAAAACACATTTTAGTAATGGTGATAAATCCAGTGCTGATTCGGCAAGAGCAGTAACTGTGCATGTCTTGCGTAAAATTATTTTACTGCTACACCCATATGCTCCGTTCGTAACAGAGGAGATCTGGTCCCAGATCAAAAATAATAATGATGTTGATGCTATTATTTCTGATTGGCCAATAGTTGATGAAGACTGGATTGATGATACAGTTGATCCGCAAATGGAGTTATTAAAAGGAGTGATTTCCTCCGTAAGAACAATTCGTGCGCAAATGAACGTTCCTCCTGGTAAATACGCGGATATGATTGTTCATTGTAATCCAAAACAAAAATCAATCTTAAATTCATACAGTACAATCATTCGTTCATTAGCAAGGATAGAGAATATCACGTCATCTGAAGGCGGTAACAAGCCACCGAACTCGGCAACTTCCGTAGTTGATGGAATGGAAATATTTATCCCTTTAGAAGAACTTATTGATTTTGATTTGGAACGGAATCGGCTGCAAAAACGTATTGATAAAATTGAATCTCATTTGGAAGTTTTAAGTCAGAAATTGAATAATAAAGATTTTCTGAATCGAGCTCCTGAGAACGTTGTAAAACGGGAAATAGAAAAAAGGGCAGAAATGTCTGAAGAATTGAATAAAATGTTATCTAATCTTGAAGTAATCCAATGAAAAATTCTCTGCTTTCAATTTTAATTATTTCATTTGCCTTTGGGCAGTCTGAAAATGCGATCATGACAATATATAAAAATGGTTATGCATTAGTTAAACAACCTGTTGATTGGTCTATCAGGAACAGCCCAGGAGAAGTAGAATATTCTGTGTTGCCAGAGGGGATTAAGGAAAGTAGTCCTTACCTCAATCTTCAGAGTGGGCAAGTCATAAATCAGAAATTAGACGGTAACTTATTCTCAGAAAGTACCTTAATTAAACAATCACTAGGTGATTATGTGACTATCACTACCATTGATGATGAAGATGAATATGGTACGTTAATTGCCATTTCCCCAGACGGCTACACCATTCAGACTCGTCGCGATGTGGTTTTTTTAAAAAAAGAACAGGTAAAGAAGGTGACGTTACGCAAAGTTATAGATAATCCACAATTTCACCCCTCATTACGGTGGAAAATCAGTTCAAATGATTATAATGTAACTGGATCTCTAGTTTACATGTCTAGAGGTTTCGACTGGGATGCGGTATACCGAATGGTGGTGCCGGATTATGGTCCTGCTACGCTGATCACAGAAGCATATATATCTAATAATAGTAGTATAAATTTCAATGATTTAAAACTCAGACTTGTTGAAGGATCAGTTGGTAAACAAATAAAACCACAGTTTAGAGGAAATAGAAAGTTTTCTTCAGCTGCTATGGCAGCTGAGCCTAATATGCAGTTAGCAGATGAATCTAGTTTAGGTGACTACCATATATACGATTTCCCTGATCGATTAAACTTTGGGAAAAATGAACATATCACTGTTCGTCTTTATGTGCCAAAATTAATTGATTATTCAAAAACCTATGTATTTAAGAATGCCGAGCGGAGCCAGAAAGAAGAACCATTGGAAATTGAATTCCAAGTGAAAAATACCATTGATAACAACCTTAACATACCCCTTCCACAGGGCCGAATCGAATTATATCAATCCACTGAAGGTGGTCTGGAATTCACCGGTGAAGACCAAGTTAAACAGACAC
>JBJKZU010000023.1:0-35123 GCA_045569095.1 Fidelibacterota bacterium | reverse complement strand
GAACGATCTGCAAAAAATATGAAATCTTTTTACGTTAAAAAGGTAATGATCAGCCACACGGAAAATATATGGAAAACAATATTTATCGAATTGCTAGTATCACCAGAATTGGAACAACTACATCAAGCGGTTATTAGCCAATTTCCAAAGGAACAACCCTATGAATTTTTACCCCATATCAGTTTAATATACAAGGAAATGCCTTATAAGGAAAAAGAGGATATAATTCGTAATTTACAGGTGAAAAATTCCTTTAAAATGGATAAGATAGCGGCTGTGCGAACTGGTCCAAATGTAGATAATTGGGCAACAGTTGTAGAAATACCATTTCATGCTTGAATCAAAAAATACAATTCTGGTAATTATCGATGTACAGGGTAAACTTGCCCAGATCATGCACGATCGGGAAGATCTGATCAAAAATCTGCAAATTCTTATTAGTGGTGCAAAATTGTTGGAAATCCCGATTATCTGGATGGAGCAATTGCCTGATAAGCTGGGTCCAACTATTCCTGAGATCCAAGAATTGCTGCTGGATATGGAACCGATTATCAAGGATGTATTTAGTTGTGCTAGAAATGAAGAATTCAATGTGCGCTTGCAGGAATTGCATGTCCATGATATCATTCTGGCCGGCATTGAGTCGCACGTTTGTGTTTACCAAACAGCCATGGATCTTTTGGATCAGGATTATACGGTTCAGGTGGCCGCAGATGCAGTCTCATCCCGCACGGATAGCAATAAACAACTGGGATTGGATCGCATGCTTCTTGAAGGGGTGGTGCAAACGAGTGTGGAAATGGTGCTTTTTGAGTTACAAGGGTTTGCTAAGGGTGAACGCTTTCGTGAACTGGCCAAATTAGTTAAGTAAAATACTTAAAACTTTTTTCGTTTACAGCGTAAGTTATAAAGAGATGTTGGAAAAGGTCATAGCCCTTGGCAAGAAACTTCTATGAGAATCCTGACTGGGCCAGTATTTATGATATACCGGAAAAATATTATGGTTCCTTTCGATGTAAAAATTACAAGGGTAGAATACGGAAAAAACAAATTATCAAGGGGACTATTTATGAATGTGGGCATCGGGTTTGTGTTTTAATAGTATGGTAAAACAAATTCGCGAGATTCTCTTTCGATTCATTAATTTCTATTTTTTGATTAAATTCACGAATAGGATCATTTTTTGAATGAATTATATAAGCATGAAGGGAAAGATTATGAACAAAAACATGATTATTTTTGGTTTAGTCTTTGGTTTAATTGCTGGTTGTAGCAGTGAAAATAAGTCTGCTGAAATTGCGTTAAACACAATTCAGTGCGGCATGTGTTCAGATAAAATTGCCAGTAGCCTGAGTAAGATAGAAGGAGTTGTCAAGGTTGATGTAGATCTAGAAAATAAAATTGGTAAAGTGGTCTACAAAGCAGGTGTGATCAATTTAAGTGTTATCGAAAAAGCGATTGCTGCTGTTGGCTATGATGCCAATGATACTCCGGCAGAACCAAAAGCCTATTCTGGACTAGATATGTGTTGCAAAGTCCCTGGCAAAGAATAAGACTTGGTTAGAGGCCCAAATTGGGTTCTTTTTACTGAATTTACACTGACTGTAATTCTTTTGTCATTGCCGGGTCTAGCCATTAATTTCCCCGGCTTATTTAGAGCCAATATATCAATATCATATCCAAATTTTATAGAATATGTTTGATCAAATAACAGAACGGTTTGCCATTGTGTTGCGTAACCTGCGCGGCCTAGGTAAGATTACGGATAAAAATATTCAGGAAACGGCTCGTGAGATTCGTCGTGTTCTATTAGAAGCAGATGTAAATTTTCAAGTCACCCGTGATTTTGTAAAACGAGTGCAGGATAGATCTTCCGGGACAAAAGTTCTTAAATCAGTGAAACCAGGGGAACAGTTTATCAAGATTATCCATGATGAACTAGTAACACTTTTTGGCAATGAGCCCGTCCCATTGGATTTTGTCAAAAAAGGCCAGACCATAATCTTAATGGCTGGTTTGCAAGGGTCAGGTAAAACTACCACCTGTGTAAAATTAGCCAACCGGCTTAAGGATCAAGGCAAGTCCGTTCTATTGGTCGCAGCAGATGTCTATCGTCCCGCTGCAATTAAACAATTACAGGTGCTTGCTGAAAAAATTGCTGTACCAGTGTTTGAAATGGGGCAGGATGAACCGGTGAAGATTTGCACTGCTGCCATTGAAGAAGCGGCCCTATCAAAAATTGATTGTGTTATTCTGGACACAGCTGGTCGTCTTCACGTAGATGGTGAAATGATGGTTGAGATTCAGCAAATAGCTGAGGCGGTAGAGCCCACAGAGACCTTATTTGTAGCGGATGGTATGACTGGTCAAGATGCGGTCCATTCTGCTCAAGCATTTAATGAAGCGTTGGAAATAACAGGCGCAATCCTGACGAAGTTAGATGGAGATGCTCGTGGTGGCGCCGCGATATCAATCACTACCGTTATCAAAAAACCGGTAAAATTTATCGGTATTTCTGAAAAGACTGATGGCTTGGAAGTATTTGATCCACAGCGCATGGCCGATCGTATCCTGGGGTTAGGTGATGTGGTTACCTTAGTGGAAAAAGCTCAAAAAGTAGTGACTGAATCAGAAGCTGTGAAAATGCAGGAAAAACTACTTGAGAATCGGTTTACGCTGGAAGATTTTAACACCCAGCTAAAGCAGCTGCAGAAAATGGGTAACTTGAATCAGATTATGAGTATGATCCCAGGCGTACCGCGTAAAATGATGCAAGGGATGGACCTAGATGATCGACAATTATCATGGACGAATGCTATGATTAATTCGATGACACTTCAGGAACGGAATAACCCCCAGTTAATCAATGGGCAGCGCCGCAGGCGGATTGCAGCTGGCTCAGGTCGTTCTGTACAGGAAGTGAATCAATTATTAAAACAATTCACAGAAATGCAGAAAATGATGAAAAAATTTGGTAAAATGAAGTCCCACGGAATAAGGGTGGGGCCGTTTATTTGATGAAAAAAAAGGAGAAATTGTATTGGCGACGAAAATAAGACTAAAACGTATTGGGCGTAGAAATAGACCATTTTATCGCCTGGTTATCATGGATGCGCGTAATCGTAGAGATGGAGCGGCCATTGAAGAAGTAGGTTGGTATAATCCCACTGCAAAAAATGAAATGTATTCACTCAAGGAAGATAGGGTTTTGCATTGGCTGCAGGAGGGTGCCCAACCAACGGATACAGCCCACGATATTTTGCGTTCAGCAGGACTTGCTCATAAGTGGCACCTAATGAAACAAGGACTTGATGAAGCAGCTGTGGAAAAAGAAATGAAGAAATGGGCTCTCGAACGAGAAGACGTATTGGAGCGTCGACGCCAGCGGGCCGAAGCAAAAGTAGTTGAGAAGAAAGCTGATGCTGAGAAAAGGGTTGCCGAAAAAGCTGCTGCCGCGGATACAGCAACTGAAGCAGATGCTAAAAGTGTATCGGTAAAGGCAGAAGCAGCGGTGGATAAAGTTCCAGTTGATGTTGAGAAAAGTGTGGATGATGGATCAAAGGAAGAGCCAGCGGAAAAAGAGGAAACAAAGGTGGAAGATGAATCAGCAGAGACTGCAGCTAAGGATGGATCAGATGAACAGGAAGAAAGTGCTGTTGCAGATGGTGATAAAGAGGATACTAAATCGAGTATAGAAGAAGCTGATGAGAGTACGGATAAGGTAGAGGAAACAGCAGCGGAAACACCTGTTGAGAAAAGTGTGGATGATGGATCAAAGGAAGAGCCAGCGGAAAAAGAGGAAACAAAGGTGGAAGATGAATCAGCAGAGACTGCAGCTAAGGATGGATCAGATGAACAGGTAGAAGATGGTACTACCAAAGATAAAGAGATACAAGAGGATCAGGAAGATGATATGAGTACTGATCAAGTAGAACCCAAAAAGGACAAGTCAGGAAAAAAGGGTTCAAAGAAAACAGCCAAAAAAAATGGCCAAGAAACAGATGATAAGTGAAGAGATGGACCGCTAATGGTCCAGGGAGGAAATGATCATGAAGGAGTTGATTGAAAGCATAGCGAAACATTTGGTAGATAAACCAGATGAAGTGAATGTAGCAGATGTAGAGACGGAACAACGCATTATCTACGAATTAACAGTAGGTGATGGTGATTATGGTAAGATTATTGGTAAGGGTGGACGGAATATTTCCGCTATTCGGACTATAGTCTTTGCAATTAATGCCAAACAAGGGGGTAAACGTGCCCGCCTGGATGTAATTGACTAATATTCCATGAATAAACTATTTCCAATCGGTAAAGTTATCCGAGCGTCAGGAATGAAAGGAGCGGTGTCTGTGCGACCCTTATCACGGTATTTCGATAATTATGTGCAATCCCATCCGTTACACGTTGGATTTTCAGAAGAAATATCCAGCAAAGTTCAACTCAGTGATGTGACTGGTGCTGGAAAAAAACGTCGTTTCATTTTTACGGGTATGCAGGATCGGGATAGTGCGGAAACTATGATTGGACAAACTGTCTTCGCTGTTGTAAATGATTCGGATGCAATACATTTTGTGTCTGGTGATCTGATCGGGTATGATGTGGTTACAGATAGCGGTCGATTAATCGGTGAGTTAGGTGAAATACTCTGGTTACCTGCGAACGACGCCTATGTTATTTATAGCAATGATCAGGAGTTCCTTATTCCAATTATACCAGAAATAGTCAAAGAGATTAGGCATCCCCAACGGGCTGTAATGATCACGCCTATGGAAGGGTTATTAGATTGAACAAGATTGCCATAATTACACCTATCCCGGATATGGTCGATGCTATTATACAGCAATCAATGCTGCGTAAAGCACGAACGGAAGGGATTATTGATTTTGATGTAGTAAACCTACGGGATTTTGGACAAGGGAATTATCGACAAATTGATGATACTCCCTATGGTGGCGGTGGCGGCATGGTGCTGATGGCCGAGCCGCTTTTTGCGGCACTGGACCACACTATTGATAAAATTGGTTCAGCTAAAAATCTGAGAGTCATATATCCATCGCCGCAAGGAAAACAGTGGTCTCAGGATGCGGCCCAAAAAAATAGTTCTGTGGAAAATCTCATTTTCATTTGTGGTCACTACAAAGATATTGACCATCGTGTAATCGATAAATACGTGACCCACGAATATTCCATCGGCGATTATGTTGTGTCGAGCGGGGAGATCCCAACTATGATTATGATCGATAGTATTGTCCGCTTATTACCCGGTGTATTAAATAATTTTGATTCGGCAAAAACAGATTCGTTTTTTACGGATTCATTACTGGACGCACCCTATTTTACCAAACCTAAAGAAATCGATGGTCTGTCAGTACCGGAAGTATTGATGAGTGGAAATCATGAAAAAATTGCTGCTTGGAGGCAGGATGAAAGGAATCGTTGCACGGAAGTGAAACGACCGGATTTAGGGCAAGCACGCACCAAGAAACTAGAATCTTCGGAGAATTAATCATGAATAAGTTACAACAAGCTGTAGCCGATCAATTGCGGGATGATTTACCAGAATTTTCACCAGGTGATACGGTGTCAGTTGGCGTTCGCGTTATTGAAGGAGGAAAAGAGAGATCACAGGTTTTTAAAGGCGTGGTTTTGGCTCGTAGTGGAGGTGGCATAGAGGAAACCTTTACTGTACGTAAGATTTCTGGTGGTGTTGGTGTAGAACGGATCTTTCCTGTTCATTCGCCAATGATCACCTATATCAAGGTCGATCGCAAAGGTAAAGTACGGCGCGCAAAACTGCATTATTTGCGCGGATTAACTGGTAAAGCTACACGTATAACGGAAAAACGCTAATTTCACGTAATATAAGCTATTTTCGCCCTCATTGGCAGTTGTTGATGGGGGTTTTTTTTACTAGTAATTTATCTAATAGTGCTTTACAAAAAATTAAATGTACAAGCATTATTCCTAACCCAGCGATGAAATGCAATGGTATTCAAAAAGACTGAATTAATATGAACCGTTTTGAAAAAATGGTATTGGGTATCACTGGCGGGAGTCATTTATCCGTTCATGCTCTGATGTTGACACTACCCAGTCTTATTCCTATCCTTCGTCAAGAATTTTCCACTGGGTTGGATACATTGGGTTTGGTTGCTACCATAAGCGCCTTTATGTTTGGTATCGGGGCGATACCTTCGGGCTTGGCAGAAAGTAGATTTGGCGGAAAAACATTACTGTTACTTTACTTATTTGGTTCTGGCCTAGCTGGTATCATTGTTGCTCTATCTAATTCATTGATTCTACTGATCTTTGGATTGGGATTACTAGGCTTTTCCTGCAGTATCTACCATCCTGCCGGGCTAACACTTATTTCGCAACGAGTACAAGCGATTACTAAAGGTATGGCTGTCCACGGTATATTTGGTACCACAGGTTCAGCTTTAGGGCCCATCATGGCTACTACGCTGGCACTACTAATTTCTTGGCGGGCGTCGTATGCAGTTTTAGGGGTTTTCAATATTATCCTCGCTCTAGCAACGATAGTAGCTATTCCAAAAAGAGACCACGGTGGAAACGGAAAAATGGAGCAGCAAAAAAATCGTGTTGAAAACACAAATCGCCCGGCACTGATTTTTTTCTATCTGACCAATATGCTCATGGGGTTTGCCTATTATGGTTTTACGACTTTCATGCCTACTCATTTCGCTGAAAATACAAGTAATTTCTTGCCGTTTATTTCCGTTACCATGAAAGCAGGTATATTTCCATCCTTGGTATTTTTAGCGGGAATCATCGGCCAGATTATTGGTGGTCGGCTCGGAACTAGATATGAGCGAACGAAATTATTACCGCTAATTATAGCGATTAATATCCCCTTTTTGTTGCTTATGGGTTATACAACAGATATTTTCCTAGTACTATGCAGTCTAGGACTGGGAATGGCTTATTTTAGCAACCAACCCATTAGCAATACGCTTATTGCAGAATTTACCAATAGAGATAACAGGGGTTTGGGGTATGGTATCAATTTCTTCTTAAGCTTTGGCATTGGCTCTCTTGCTGCCGGGGTGGGTGGTTTTATTGCTGAAAATATAGGCATTGCCTATGTCTTTACCACTATGGGTTTTTTATTGATTCCCGGATTGTTTACAAGTTATATGATTATCCGCAAATCATGATGGTTGCTTTATCTACCTAAAGTTCATCAACTTCTTGAGCTGAAATGAGTAAAAAGCAATTACGACAACTGCCTTCCGTATCTGAAGTATTACTTAAGATAAATAAATCTATTGCGCTACATGACAGATATATAATGGAAATAATTAAATCAGAATTAAGGGGCTATCGAAGAACGGCGAAGGCTGGAAAACTTGATATCAAACGGATCGCGATCACTGCTGCAATTTTAGATGAGCTTGATTCCTTGAACCAGTCTTCCATAAAAAATATCATCAACGGCACTGGCGTTGTGCTACACACGGGTTTCGGCCGCGCGCCTATTTCAAAAAAAGTAATATCAACCATAGCAAAGAAACTAGAAGGTTATATCAATTTAGAATTTGATCTCTCAACGGGAAATCGTGATGACCGGCAGAATCACATCGCTATAATGCTAAATGCGATCTGTGGGGCTGAAAGCAGTCTGATGGTGAATAACAATGCCGCTGCTGTGCTTCTGGTTTTGAATTCCTTAGCCGAAGGTAAAGATGTCATCGTTTCTCGTGGTCAAGAGGTGGAGATCGGCGGTTCATTTCGCATTCCGGACGTTATTCGTAAAAGCCACTGCACTTTGGTGGAAATAGGCACCACAAATCGAACACATTTAAAAGATTATGAAAAAGCCGTCACCAAAAAAACCGGTGCCATCCTTTGGGCACACACAAGTAATTACATGGTTCAGGGATTTACGAAAGAGGTCCCTCTTTCCGATCTGGCATTGCTGGCTAAGAAAAAGCGTATACCACTCCTGGTTGACCTTGGGTCCGGGGCCTTACTAAATATGATCAAACAGAATTTACCTGCTGAAAAACAAGTTTTAGATGTGGTGAAAACTGGCGCAGACATTATCACATTCTCCGGAGATAAACTCCTGGGTGGACCTCAGTCTGGATTTATTGTGGGTAAACAGCGCTATCTGAATGCTATTCAAAAAAATCCTTTATACCGTACCTATCGTTGTGACAAATGGACTATTGCTCTTATGGAGGAGACACTGCGTACCTATCGATCAAATAAAAGTTTTAGTGCTGATAATCTTACATTGAAACTACTTACTACGTCTCAAAAAATTCTTCTGAATCGTGGCAAAAAAATTCTAAGCAACCTTCCCCAGATTAAGGTTAAGCAACTGGGTATAATTCTAGTAGCATCTCTAGTGGAGGCTGGTAGTGGTTCTTTGCCGGTGAAATCCATTCCTAGTGCGGCCCTACAATTTACACCTCGACAGATAACTGTTACGACCCTTGCCAAAGCTTTTCGTGAGGGTAGGATTCCTGTAGTTGGCTATAGCAAAGGCAATAAGTTTTATATTGATTTGAAAGCCATGCTGCCTAATCAATCACCGCAGCTGATTGAAGCAATAAAAGAGGTATAGTATGGCCCATGTGGTAATTGGAACTGCGGGGCATATTGACCATGGGAAAACGGCTTTGGTAAAAGCTCTAACGGGTACAGATACAGACCGACTGGCAGAGGAACAGGCTAGGGGTATGACCATTGACCTGGGGTTTGCTTTCTTGAACGACAATGTGACTATTATTGACGTCCCTGGCCACGAGAAATTCATCCGCAACATGGTAGCAGGGGTGTCCACTATTCACATGGCGATGTTAGTTGTAGCGGCCGATGACGGTATCATGCCCCAAACCCGGGAGCACCTGCAGATCTTGAAACTGCTGAACATTCCCCAATGTGTGGTAACCATCAGCAAGACCGACTTGGTGGAAGACGAAGAATGGCTGGATCTCGTAGAACTAGATATTCGTGAATTAACTGATGGGATTTTCAAAAATGTAGATGTAATAAGGACGTCAGTAAACACGGGTGTTGGCATTGCTGAATTAAAAAATCTATTGGAACAAAAAGCAGTGACTATTCAGCAATCAACGGACAGAGGCTTCTTCCGTTTGCAGGTGGACCGTGTATTTTCCATGGTTGGTTTTGGTACAGTGACAACTGGGACAGTCATTTCCGGTGATTTGAAAAAAGGATCAACAGTAGACGTATTACCGGGTAGTATCAAAGCCAAGGTTCGCGGGATTCAATCACACGGATTGGATGTGCAATCAGTACAGCAGGGAGATCGCGCTGCTGTAAATCTTTCTGGGGTAGATAAAGACAAAGTCTTTCGCGGATCAGAATTAGTACTGCCTGGAAAGTTAAAATCTATTAAAAAATTTACGGCGCATATCCAGCTTGCGTCTGAAATGAAAAATGAATTAAAACATCACCAGCGAGTGCGGGTCCATTTAGGCACGGCAGAAGTGCTGGCCAGGGTGCATTTGTCAGGGAATAAAAAGTTGTCTTCCGGAAGCAAGGCAAATGTCAATCTAGATCTGGAAAAGTCCACCGTTGCGGCTAGCGGTGACCGTTTTGTATTGCGTACTTATTCCCCCATGACTACCATTGGTGGTGGTGTGGTTTTGACTACCTTTATTCCCAAAGGTGTAAAGGACACTAGTTGGGTTTTTGCGTTGGATTTAGATCCAGTACAACGCTTTAGGCAATTGGTGGATACTTTTAGTACACAGCCACATACCATCAGTGCGTGGGCGCTATTAAATCAATGCACGGATGAAAAGGTACATAAATGGATAACAAAATTGGACCTGATAACGACAGAAAAAGGTATTGTATTTACCCATAAGATCTTGGATGAGAGCAAGAAAATAATTGTGAGTACATTAAATAGATTTCATCAGCGGAAGCCCTTACGCAGATCCATGGGTATAGATATAATACAGCGGGAATCTAGATTAACTACTATATGGCTGGAAGAAGTATTAGCGATGATGAAAAAGGAAGGGATTATAAAATTTGTAGAATCGGGAGTAGCATTAACGAGCCACAAAGTGGAACTGATAGGAGGCACAGCCAAGCTATCAAGAAAGATTGAAAACAACCTAACTGAAGTCGGTCTGACGCCCGTAACCACAGCAGAATTGTCTCAAAAATTTAACGAGAATGATAAACGTGTGCTCGGAGTTTTGCACGTTCTGAAAGGAGATAAAAAAGTATCGGAAATCGAAAACGGTATCTGGATGCACAATGAAAACATAGCTAAACTCCGTCAATCCCTTATCAATCACTTCAACCAAAATAATGAAATGGGAGTAACAGATTTTAAAAACATAACCGCATTGACACGGAAATTTGCCATTCCTATGCTGGAATATTGTGACAAGCAGGGTTGGACTGACCGTAGTGGCAATCAACGGTCTAAAGGAGATAATTTGTGACCAAAAATACTGTTGCATCCCAAGGCACACCTCTTATGCGCCAGTACGAGGAAGTGAAGCGTCAATACAGCGATGCCATCGTCCTCTTCCGCATGGGTGATTTTTACGAAACATTTAATGATGATGCTGTTCTAACGGCCAAAGTTTTAGGCATTGTCTTGACTAAGCGTTCCAACGGTGCTGCCGCCGATGTCCCTTTGGCAGGATTTCCTTATCATGCCATCGATAATTATTTGCATAAACTGGTAAATGCAGGTCACCGTGTAGCCATTTGCGAACAAGTTGAAAATCCCAAACTGGTAAAAGGAATTGTAAAAAGAGATGTGATTGAAGTTGTTACTCCAGGAACCATTACCAGCGATGCAGCTTTAAATGAAAAGACGAATCAATTTTTAGCATGTATTCATTTTCATGAGGATGCTGCTGGATATGCTGTATTAGATAAATCGACTGGTGAATTATTTATTGGTGAATGTTTGGCAAGTAATTTACCGGAAGCGCTCCGAAAATATAGCCCTCGAGAAGTGTTGCTGGGTAGTAATGTAGTTTATTCCACAAGCGTTTGGTACCGTGATTTAAGTCCTTTTATTTCTACAGTTGAGGATTGGGTACTATCATTAGATCAGGGACAACGCATACTGACAGAACATTTTAAGGTGCGTACCTTAAAAGGTTTCGGCTGCGCTAATCTGGAATTAGGCATCACTGCCGCAGGCGCTATTTTTTACCATGTGAAAAATTCGTTGAGTGGATCCTTGAAACATGTGACAAGGATCAGTCCTGTTGCAGATGAGGGCGTAATGGGACTAGATAGTTTCACCCTCCGGAACTTGGAAGTATTTAAATCTCTTGCTACTCAAGGTACCCATGGTACACTTATTGATTTGTTAGATGAAACAGTGACCAATGGTGGTGGCCGCTTGCTGAAGCAATGGCTTACCCAACCACTGACTGATATTAAAAAGCTCAATGAACGATTGAATATTGTCGCCAGTTTTGTCAGCAATAAACGCGAATTACAGCAGTGCAGATCCATTTTAGGGGATATAATGGATATCGAACGGATCTTGGGAAAAATAACCCAGAGTAAAGCCGGCCCAAGAGATCTAATTGGTTTGAAACAAAGCTTAAATAAAATACCAGAATTGAAAAAATTACTACGGTCAGTAGATGATAATCATTGGAGCAAAGTAATTGAAAAATTTGCTGACACAAGCTCAGTATGTTCTTTGGTTGCTGAACAGCTGAATGATGAAGTGCCGGCACAGATTTTGCAGGGAAATGTTTTTCGCGCAGGATTGGATAAAAAATTAGATGAATTACGCCAATTAGCTGCCGGAGGAAAAGAGTGGATTGCAGATATGGAAAAAGAGGAACGCCAGCGGACAGGTATCAATCGCTTGAAAGTTGGTTTTAACAAAGTATTCGGCTATTATCTGGAAGTATCGAAAGCCCAGCAGGACAATGTACCTGAGAATTATATTCGAAAACAGACCCTGGTAAATTCCGAACGCTACATTACGGAAGAATTAAAAGATTACGAGGAAAAAGTTCTATCTGCAGAAGAAGATATTATTGTTATTGAAACAGAATTATTTGCCAATTGTTGTCAAAAAATCCTAGACCAGGCTGGGCCGATTCAGATTAATGCGAAAATATTGAACCGTCTTGATGTCCTGTCTACCTTTGCTCACTTGGCTCTCCAGAGAAAATACTGCAAGCCAACAATGCTGGAGAATGCAGCATTAGATATTGTCGATGGGCGCCACCCTGTTGTGGAATATCTCTTACCCGCTTCTGAACGATTTATTGGTAATGACGTGCGGATGGATATTACAAAAAGTCAAATCCATCTCATCACTGGACCCAACATGGCTGGGAAATCCACCTTTTTGCGCCAAATTGGGTTGCTTGTTTTGATGGCTCAGGTAGGATGTTATGTGCCGGCAAAGAAGGCGACCATTGGAATTGTAGATCGCCTTTTTACCAGGGTAGGTGCCAGTGATAACCTTGCCGGTGGAGAAAGTACATTTTTAGTGGAAATGATCGAAGCGGCAAATATCCTTAATAATGCCACGCCACAAAGCTTGATTCTATTGGATGAGATTGGCCGTGGAACTGCTACGTTTGATGGGCTTTCTCTGGCCTGGGCCATCACTGAATACCTGCATAATTATGCGAATGTAGCTGCCCGCACGCTATTTGCAACCCACTATCACGAATTAACAGAACTTGAGAATACGCTGAAGCGTTTGGATAATTACCATGCTGCAGTGCAGGAATTTGGTGATCAGATCATATTTTTAAAGAAAATATCTCCGGGGCCAGGTGATAAAAGTTATGGTATTCACGTGGCGCAAATGGCAGGTTTACCTAAAAGTGTTTTGTCCAGAGCTAAAGAGATCCTCAATCATCATCTAGAATCTGCTACGCAAACGGGAACCTCTAAACCCCCAGAAGCGTCAAATCAATTATCCATGTTTGAACGTCAAGAAGCAGCATTTAAAAATGATTTGGATAAGGTTGACATAAACAAAATGACGCCGATGGAAGCACTACAGAAATTGGACGATTTGAAAAGGAAGCATGGCCTTTAGAATATTCCTCTGCATTTTAACACTAGTATTTTCCACATACCTCACGGCTGAATCTATCTGGGTAAAATATGGTTGGGAAATAATGGATAATGGTGGAGATGCGCGCGCATTGGCTTTGGGCAATACTTTAACTGCTGATGGTTCGTCGCCTATCGCTGTATTATGGAATCCAGCACATCAGACGCACCAGCAGACTTTGCCGCTTATTTACGGCCACCAAAATCGGTTTGCTGGCCTAGTCAGCAGTGATGTATTGGTTTTCCCCTTAAAAACTAAAATGACAATACCTTTGGGTTTAGTCATACTTAGGGAAGCGGTCTCTAGAATTCCTGATACCAGGAATCTGCTTCTTGATTGGGGTTCAGATGGTATGCCTGGCACTATGGATTTTGGTGAAGGAAATGGGGTCCTAGATGAAGGTGAGCGACTGAATCTAGAGGATATAAAATATTTTAATCAGTCTCAATGGGCTGTCCATCTTAGTACATCCAGAAATTATAAACAATTTACCATTGGTATAGCGGCTAAAGGAGTTTTGCATAACTTGGGCGGTTATAATGGTACGGGGTTTGGTTTGGATCTTGGTGCAAAAGTTTCTCCCTGGAAAAATGGCATATTAGGTTTATTAATAACAAATTGTACCACATCATGGTTATTGTGGGAGAACGGTACGGTAGAACAGACAATTCCCGGTGTTAATTTGGGCATATCCCATCTTTTTGTATTTCCTAAAACACCCTTTCAGGTCCGTGTTAATGGGGATGCTTTACTCGAATTAGGGAAACAGAAATCGCGTTACAGAGCAGGTATGGAAATTAGCTATAGATCCAAATTACATATCAGGTTTGGTCGCAATAATAATAGATTTTTATCAACGGGATTGGGACTCTTCTGGACCAATTATTCTATGGACTATGCTTATTGTTATTCCCCGGTTGATACTGGATTTGGTGCAAGCCACATAATTTCGTTTCGTATTGACCCCTTATGGGTTAGAAATAAATTAAAAACATTACTTTAATCCTTATTTTATTTGGTGTGGGTACGTTGAACTTCATTTGATTATAATTAATCTAAAATTAAATTTCCGGGCTATCCTTGGTAAGAAAATTATGATTTCAAGTATGACAGGTTTTGGTCGAGCAGTTATAGATACCGGTGTGGGACAGTTGTCGGCATCAATTCGATCGGTTAATTCACGCTACCTTGACGTAAAAATAAGGGGCTTGAACTTTGAGCCGGAAGTTGAGAAATCAATTCGTGACTTAATGACCAAGAGTCTTATTAGAGGAACTGTGCAAATAACATTCGAGATTGGTAACAACAGTGCTTCCAGTAAGAGTTTAACCTTTAATAAAGATCGTTTTGAAGCACTGGATAATATATTAAAAACAATTGCAAAGACTTATGGCCGTGAGCTAAATATGGGTGATTTGATACATGCCTCAGATCTTATCGCTGATGGAAAAAACGAATTGTTGGATCCTGATAAGATTATCAATGTTACCAAAGAAGCCTTAATTCAGGTTCTTGATATGCGGAAAGCAGAGGGCGGCCAGATTCAGGAAGATCTACAAAAAAGATTAAAAGTTTTAAAAACCGGACTCATAGAACTTGAGAAAATAAATATTTCTTTTGCTGATGAAAGGAAGGAAAAACTCGAAAGTCGCCTAAAAAAATTATTAGGGAATCATGAACTAGATGAAACGCGACTTGCCCAGGAGGTGGCGCTATTGGCAGAGCGGGCAGATGTGACTGAGGAAACGGTGCGTTTGAAAAGCCATTATGATCAGATGGATAAAATATTAACTACTAGGGGTGCCGCAGGGAAACGGTTTATTTTTCTGCTTCAGGAGATTACCCGTGAGGTTAATACTGTTGGATCAAAGAATGGGTCTATTGATGTAATAAAACAGGTGATTTCCATGAAAGATGAACTTGAAAAAATGAGGGAACAGGCCCAGAATATTCTATGAAGAATATTATCGTAATATCTGCGCCATCTGGAGCGGGAAAGACAACTCTTTGCAACGAATTACAGAGCCGTAAACCCCATATAAAATTTTCTGTATCATGTACCACTAGGCCAAAACGTGAGCATGAAGTTGATGGTGTGAATTATCATTTTTTATCCGATCAAGAATTCATAGAAAAGGTGCAAAATAATGAATTCGTCGAATATGAAAATGTGCACGGATATTATTATGGTACCTTACGTAAGACGCTTGAAAATGCCCTGGCTCAGCAAGAAATGGTTTTATTTGATGTGGATGTGAATGGAGCCATGACCATTAAGAGCAATTATTCTGAGAATACATGCACAATCTTTATTTTACCCCCCTCTTTGGATGATCTGAAAAAGCGTTTGATCCAGCGCGGTAGTGAAACAGAGGAAAGAATTGATAAAAGGCTTGAGCGAACAGCTCAAGAAATGAAATACAAAAACAAATTCGATGCCTGCATAATCAATGATGATCTTGCTATTGCAGCCGAAGAGTTAAATGAACTTATCACAAAAAAAAATGAAGGAGTAGTTTATGGCAGTTAAACCCGTATCTTTGCGCAAAATGGAGGAAAAAGCGAAGAATATATACGAGGCGGTTGTAGTCATGTCGAAAAGAGCACGGCAGATAAACCAAGAACGATTTGAAGAACAAGTCATGGAAGAATCGGAAGCGTTAGAATTGGATGTGTTGGATGAATTACCCGATATAAAACCAGAAGACTATGAGGAAAAGGAAAAAGTGACCACCAAGGCAATGAATGAATTTCTTGAAGGTGAAGTCAACTGGCATGTGCTGGAGGATGCAGAAGAGGACTAGTAACTTTGAAAAATTCTGATGCTATCAGTGAGTATCTAAAACAGACAAAAGATCTTTATGGCGATCAACTGTTTCTTAGCTTGGCTGATGAATTCAATCATGTGGATAGTTCAGATGAATCACTTGATCAATTTTTTGATAGAATTAATCAATGTCAAAAGTGTCAGCTTGGCCAAACAAGAACTAATTTTGTATTTGGAGTAGGCGATCCAAATGCGGATTTAGTTTTGGTAGGGGAGGCCCCCGGTGAACAGGAAGATTTGCAGGGCGAACCTTTTGTTGGTCGCGCCGGGAAATTATTAGATAAAATTTTATCCGCCATAAAATTATCGAGAAATCGAGGTGTATACATCTGTAATGTGTTGAAATGCCGCCCTCCAAACAATCGTGATCCCTTGCCTTCCGAAGTTGAGCAGTGTGAGCCCTACCTCATACGTCAAATAAATTTGATAAAGCCCAGATTGATTGTAGCTTTGGGTCGGGTCGCTGCAAAAACGTTACTAAAACAAGATTTGCCTTTGAAAGATATGCGTTCAATCAAACATGACTATCATGGTACTCCGCTGGTAGCTACATATCACCCAGCTGCATTATTGCGCAATCAAAACTTGAAACCAGCTGCTTGGGAAGATTTTAAATGGATCCACCGCCTCATTGGAGAATTGAAATAATAATGGCGAGAAAAGAACAAGATCAGCAATTAAACGTACAGCCCCAGTCCATTGAAGCTGAACAAGCTGTGCTAGGTTCAATGTTGTCCAGCAAAGAAGCAATAAGTAAGGCCCTACAATGGGTACGTAGTCACCATTTTTATAAAGAAGCCCATGGAAAAATTTATTTGGTAATGACTGACCTTTTTGATAAAGGTGAACCTATTGATACTGTTTCATTAATTAATAGGTTAAAGAAGAATAAAGAGCTGGAAAGTGTCGGTGGTGCTTATTTTATAACCGGTTTAGTCGAATCAGTACCCACTGCAGCTAATGTTGAAAGTTATGCAAAAATAGTTCTGGAAAAGTTTATGCTTCGTGAATTAATTCGTGCATCGCATGAACTATCTAAAGATGCATATAATGATCGCCAGGAAGTTGGAGAAATTCTGGATACTGCAGAACAGACTATATTTGGTATCACTCAAGATCGTTTACGCGGCGGTTTTAAGCCAATTGATGGTATTTTACACGAAACATTTGAGAATTTGGATCGCATCGCTTCCAACCCTGGTTCTGTAACTGGTGTTGCATCCGGACTAATTGATTTGGATGAAATTACTTCGGGGTTTCAAAAAGGTGACCTCGTTATCATTGCTGGACGTCCATCAATGGGTAAAACTGCATTGGCACTGTCTATAATGCGCAATGCTGCTGTGGATTATAAAGTACCGGTTGGAATGTTTAGTTTGGAGATGGCAAATCATCAATTGGCCCAACGCCTGCTTTGTGCAGAAGGAAGGGTGGATAGTCACCTAGTACGCACTGGTAAACTACCAAAAAACCAGTGGAAGAACCTTAGTCTTGCGGTGGGCTCTCTTGCTGAGGCGGAAATAAGTCTTGACGATACAGCAGCAATTACAGTCTTGGAACTGCGAGCAAAAGCGCGGCGCTTAAAAGCGGAGAAGGATGTTGGCCTAATTATCGTCGATTATTTACAATTGATGCAGGGACCAAGAAATATAGAAAGTAGACAGCAGGAAATTTCTACAATTTCGCGATCCTTAAAAGCATTAGCGAAAGAGCTTGACTTACCAATTATAGCACTCTCGCAGCTTTCTCGGGCAGTTGAACAGCGCAGTGATCATAGACCGCAGTTATCAGATCTTCGCGAAAGTGGCGCGATTGAACAAGATGCAGATGTGGTTATTTTCTTATACCGACCATGGGTTTACACCCGCGAAGATGAAGACAAAGGCAAAGCACAGGCCATCATTGCTAAGCAGCGAAATGGCCCCATAGGCAGTGTAAATTTATCGTTCATCGATCGTTTTGCCCGTTTTGAAAGTATTTCTGCATTTGAAGAGTTGGAATCTGAAGTACCATTTTAATGCAAAACCCCCTCGCCAGGTTCGTACCACATCTCATTGGGGAATACCCTAAAAAATTTCTTAACCTATACGAAAATATTGCCCTTTCCAACGGTTCATCGCAAGATGAACTCCGAGACATTTTATGGCAGGCCTACGAATTTGCCATAACCCACCATGAAGGGCAAAAACGGCATTCCGGGGAACCATATTTTAACCATTGTTTGGCAGTGGCTAATATGCTTGCACAGTGGAAAATGGATCACACTACTATTATTGGTGGTATGTTGCATGATACAATCGAGGACACAGATGCATCAATCCAGGATATAAAATCTCTTTTTGGGGATGACATTGCCAGCTTAGTAAATGGGGTCACAAAATTGGGCGGTATCCGCTTTTCTAGCAGGAAAGCAAAGCAGGCCGGTAATTTTATGAAAATGCTGCTTTCTGTGGCCCAGGACCTGCGCGTAATTATAATAAAATTTGCCGATCGCTTGCATAACATGCACACCATTGACTATCTACCGCGAATTAAACGCCACAGAATCGCCATGGAAACCAGAGATGTGTATGTGCCTTTAGCTCATCGACTCGGTATGGCTCAGGTCAAATGGCAACTGGAAGACCTAGTGCTCCAGACATTGAATCCCAAAGCCTTTGGTGAGATTGATTCCAAGATTAAATCTAGTCATAGAGCGAGAGAGAAATATATTGCGGGTATTACAAGGCCGTTGTTGACAGAATTGGACAAACATAATTTAAAAGCGGTTGTTTATGGACGGGTGAAATCTTATTCATCCATATATGGAAAAATGGTTCAAAGAGGTAAATCTTTTGAAGAAATATATGATAAACTGGCCATTCGAGTTGTAGTTAATAAGATTGAGGAATGTTATTTGACGTTGGGGATTTTGCATCAGCATTATACGCCGGTTCAGGATCGTTTTAAGGATTTTATTGCCACACCCAAATCAAATGCCTATCAATCAATACATACCACCGTAATTGGACCAGATGGCAAACTGGTTGAAATCCAGATACGAACCAAAGAAATGGAAGAAACAGCAGAAATTGGTGTGGCAGCTCATTGGCATTATAAGGAAGATGGTGCCAGTAGTAAGAGTATTGATAGCCATGTACAATGGCTTAGGGAATTGGTAGAAATATTACAAGACGAATCTTCTGACCCCCGAGAATTCATGCATTTACTAAAGATTGATCTGTTTAGCGATGAAATTTTTGTTTTTACACCAAATGGTGATTTGGTTCAGCTGCCAATAAATGCCACGCCGATTGATTTTGCATTTAGTGTACACACTGAAGTTGGTCTGCATTGCATTGGTGCGAAAGTTGATCATAAAGTAGTACCACTGAATACAGTATTAAAAAATGGTGATACAGTGGAAGTATTGACCAGTAAATCCCAAAATCCTAGTTATGGCTGGTTAAAATTTGTCGTAACCAGTAAAGCTAGAAATCACATTAATCGCTTCTTGCGCAAAGCCATGCGAGAAGAAAGCATTAAGTTAGGACAACAATTACTTGAAAAAACACTACGGCGCCTCAAGCGTTCAGCCTTAATTACAGAAGTGAAAGATTCCTTCGCAAAATTTGGATATAATTCTTCAGATTCTTTTCTGGAATCTATAGGCAGCGGTGACCTATCTATACGTGATGTGTTAAAAAAGGTACAGCCTGAGGAAGACGTTGTGTTAGATAAAGAGCCTGTAGAGGAAGAAAAACGTTTCCTAGATTTTGCTAGATCGCGTTCAAAAGGTATCAAATTACAAGGTATAAAAAACCTAATGGTTACATTTGGAAAATGCTGTAACCCCATTCCAGGTGATGAAATGATGGGTTTTGTAACTCGTGGTAGAGGAATCACTGTACACCGTTCATCATGCAAGAGTCTGCCCTTACTCAACCAAGAATCTGATCGCTTAATGCCAGTAGAATGGGATGTAGCTCGCTCAGATATTTTTAATGTACGGTTGAAAGTAGAATCACTTGATCGTAAAGGTATGCTTAAAGAAATTACTGAGGTGATTTCTGGTGCAGATATCAATATAACCAGCGTGGATATGAAAGTGAAAGACGTATTATCAACAGCATACTTTATCGTGCAAGTTAATAACCTGAAACAACTTGATCGGATTATTAATAAAGTGAATAAAATAACTGGAGTTGATGGTGTAGAAAGAACGGGGCAATAAAATGAAAGTAAAAACATTTACAAAAAGGGATATTGCCACTGAAATAGCGAATCGGCTGGATGCGACGGTTGTTGATTCTTTGATGTTTACGGATGAATTATTTACAGTACTGAGAGAAATGCTGACTGAAGATTATGAAAAGGTCCGTATCGAAATTAGGAATTTCGGTGTTCTCGAGGTAAAACCAACGAAGGCAAAGCCAAAAGCAAGAAATCCGCACACCAATGAAGAGATATTTGTTCCTGCTCATAAAAAAACCCATTTCAAACCTGGAAAAATTCTCAAGAATTACCTTAATCAGCCGATCTGATTTACCGTCATAACGATGGGACGCCTTTTAGCCATTGATTATGGTGCTCGCCGAGTTGGTTTAGCTCTATCTGACCCCTTAAAAATGATTGCTAGTCCTTATCGAACAATTATTAATGAAGGTAACAGCAACTTGATCATGGAAATTGAAAGGATCATCGCTGCAGAAGATGTAGAACAGACAATTATCGGTTTACCACTTGGCATGGCTGGGCAGATAACTGAGCAAACGAAGAAGGTAAAAGAATTTGCAGATAAATTAATTGCCCGGGGAATTGAAATTGAATATGAGGACGAAAGATGGAGCTCAGTAGCGGCAAAACGATCGATGAAAGAACAAAATATTAAGGGTGGATATAATAAGGAATTGGTGGATCAAACAGCTGCAGCAATATTTCTGCAGCAATATCTAGATCGACACTGATTATGGACAAATTTCTTGACCTACCAAAATGGCAGTTAGCTTTACTTTCAGGTGTGCTCATAGGTGCAGCTTATCCGCCTTCACCATTGGGTTTTTTGGCTTGGTTTGGTTTAGTTCCCCTGATCCATTTATTATGTAATACATCACCGGTTGAAGGTGCGAAGTGGTCCTTTTTGACAGGGGTTACCGTAAATATTATAACCATTTATTGGTTTGGTTTGAATAGTGGTGCTAGTTTATTTCCGGTATTTTTATCCTTATTTGGTGCAGTTCTTTACCTCAGTATCTTTTGGATTATTTTTGGTATGTGCACAAGTTGGTACCATCAACGGACCGGATATGGATTGGCAGTATTACCAATATTCTGGGTTGCTATGGAATATATACGCAGTTTTGGACCGCTTGCATTTCCATGGATCAATTTGGCTCTGACTCAAACGTTTAGTTTACCTTTGTTACAAATTGCAGATGTGACAGGATCAACAGGAATTAGTTTCTGGATAGTGCTGATTAATGCAATACTTTATGCTGGTTATGGGTCAAATGTTGGCCTAAAAAGTTCTTTGCAAATAGTTACCTTATTATTGGTTTTAATTTCATCTTTGGGAGTATATAGAATTTCATCAATTCGGAATGAAACAATTGTTGAAAAGATCAGCGCTGCTATAGTCCAGCCCAATATAGACCCAAATCAGAAGTGGGAAGCAGATTTTCGTGACAAAATTTTTGATATTATGGATTCGCTTCATACTGCATCAATCAATCTTCAACCTGATTTAATTCTTTGGCCTGAAGCAGCCTTACCTGTTTATCTGCGCATAACCTATAGCGCCCGCCGCTCAATCCTACGTAAAGTTCGTGATTCGGGTATTCCACTACTCACCGGCACCCCTGATAGAATAAACCGTGAGAATAATGAAAGAGATTACTACAACGGCGCGCTATATTTTACACCTAATGGATCAATGAAAATGTATTATAAAATGCATTTAGTGCCTTTTGCCGAATATATACCTTTTTCAGAAAAGTTTCCTTTGTTGAAACGGTTAAATTTTGGTCAAGGGAACTTTACACCAGGTGGTGATTTTACATTATTCGAAGTGGATAGCGTTCCATTTGGTAATTTAATTTGCTATGAATCAAGCATTCCAACTATTGTTAGCCAGTTTGTTCGACATGGGGCAAAATTCTTATCGATTGAGACAAATGATTCCTGGTGTGGTCATACTTCTGGAGTTTATCAGCATTTCCAAATTGCGCGACTTCGTGCAGTGGAGAACAGGGTTACGATTGCGCGTAGCGCTAATACAGGTATTTCAAGTCTTATTTTACCCACTGGTGAGATTGCTGAAAAAATTCCTTACAACGAACAAAAAATCATTTTGGCTGAAATACCAATTCGAGATTTAGCATCATTTTACATGCGATTTGGGGAATTGTTTGCAATTATTTGTTCATTAATTTCAATCATATTATTAGGCACAGGATGGGTAAAAAACAGATCGTAACAGCTATAGTTCTAACGCAGGTTTTATATACCCAGCAATTAGGTCCTCCAATAGATCAACAGAAGCCATTATTTTCGCCGGTGGTGAAATCATTGGTTTTGCCTGGCTGGGGTGAATACAGTTTAGATAATCAAATTAGAGGGCGCATTTTTGTTTTGTCTGAAACCGTACTCTTATTAGCAATCTTAGGTAGTTATTCTGTTGCGCAGAGGCAGGAAACGGAATATAAAGCTTATGCTGCTGAGCATGCTGGTATTGACCCAATTGGTAAAGATAGACAATTTTGGGTGGATATCGGGAATTATTCGTCCCTTTCTACATTCAATGAGGAGCATTTACGGTGGAGGGATTTTATTGCCCTTTATGAAGATAATGATACCTGGGCTTGGGCGTGGGATTCTGATAGTAACCGTGAAAGGTTCGAAAATACGCGCATAGCTAGTGATAGTTGGAGGCTGCGAGGATCGTTTTTAATCGGAGGCGTTGTTTTGAATCATATCGTCTCTGCCATAGATGCATTGTACCTTTCAAAAATATCAAATATTCAAGAAACTGTAGTTTCTCATAATTATAATCCTCATTCAGATAAAATGGAATTATCCTTAACCGTTTATTTTTGATATAAATATGCATATACATCCTCTAGTACGGTTCATTTTTTTTCTGACGTTTTCTTTTTCTGTTTTACTTGTAGATACACTCACTTTATGGGCTATTTATTTTGCAATTTTTGTGGTTACAACTGGATTTGACCGGTCAGTCATCTTTGCTGTTTTTTCCCGTATAAAACCATTTATCCTGTACTTTCCATTTATGCTGATCCTTTATTTGGCAGTGTCTTTCTTGTTTACTGATGCAACCATTTATCAAGCAATGTTTGAAGTAGGGTTTGCTTTCCTAAGAATTGTTTTAATGATTAGTATCATGAGTCTATACTTTGAATCGGTTGGTTCTCCTAATTTTCTACTTGCATTCCGATCACTTTGGTTTCAAACTGGCCTAAAATCGAACTGGATGGAGAATTTCTTTCTTTTTCTAGATATGACATTGCGTTTTTATCCATCCCTACAGCGTGATTGGATTACAGCGAGCCAATCACGGGAGTCACTTGGTTTTAATCAAAACAAAAATCGCTTGGGTAAAATAAAACAGGCCGCACAAGATTTACCCGTATTATTGGTTATAAATCTGCGCAGATCTCAAGATATAGCTGTGGCGATGGAGTTACGCGGTTTTGGAAAATCATTACCCAGGTGCGTTTATAATGCGACTTCCTTTACCACCTGGCATTTACTGCAATTTGCAGGAGTGGTCATCTGTTTTTATTTGATCAACTTGCATGTCCCGTTTTAAGTTAGTTTGCCAATATGATGGATCCAACTTTTCTGGTTGGCAATCACAAAAATCTACTCGCACTGTCCAGGATGAATTAGAGCGCGTACTGACCCTATTAAATCATGGTGATTTAGTCCGCATCGTTGGCTCAGGTCGTACAGATGCAGGAGTTCATGCCTTGGGGCAAGTTGCTCATTTTGATATGGAACCTGATATGGATACTAGTGAGTTACGAGATGCATTGAATGGTAACCTTCCGGAGGACTGTCATGTAAATTTGGTTGAAGTAACTGATCCTGATTTCCATGCCCGTTTTTCTGCTCTACGCAGAGATTACATTTTTAGTTGTAGGCAGGATAGATATTTACTAGATAGAAATACAGTGTGGTATACAGGTAATCTTGATTTAAGTAAATTAAATAACGCTGCTAAAATTGTGCTTGGAGAACATGATTTTCTATCTTTTTCAAAGAAAAACCTGGAGAATAAAAATACAAATTGTACAATTTTTCAATCTCAGTGGCAGGAATCAAGTAAGATTGTAAATTATTATGTGTCCGCGAATCGATTTCTGCACCATATGGTACGCTACTTAGTAGGCACAATGGTAGCAATAAGTCGTGGTAATTATACAATGAAAGAATTTAAAGAATTGATAAAACATCCCAAACATGATGTGCAAATTTATCGTGCCCCTGCTTATGGTTTGGTCCTGGATCATGTTAGTTATGAGTAATATTAGACATAGATTTTTCATTTTTGTGCTTTTATGTTGCAGTTTTCTTTTTGCAGATAAGATCAGTGATTCTCGTCAGAATGCTATCACACGGGCGATTGAAAAAATAGGGCCCACAGTCGCCAGCATTAATGTTATTCAGGATGTTGTTGTGCCATTTGGCAGGGATCCATGGTTCAATTATTTTTTCCCAGAAATGTTTTATCGTAAACGAAAAGCCCGGAGTTCTGGCTCCGGTGTTGTGATTAGTCCCGATGGTTATGTAATTACAAATTCCCACGTAGTTGAAAACGCCAGTGAAGTATTTGTATCATTGCAAGGCGGTAAGGAATTTTCTGCGGAAATAATTGGGATAGACCATATATCTGATGTTGCACTGTTAAAATTGGATGGACGGGATTTTCCGTATGCATCTTTGGCAAATTCTGATGATCTAATTATTGGTGAATGGGTAATTGCCCTTGGTAATCCTTTGGGGTTATTTGAAATAAATAACCAACCCACTGCCACTGTAGGAATCATTAGTGCAGTGGACATGAATTTTGGCGAAATGGAAGGTGGCCAAGTTTATAAGGATATGATTCAGACAGACGCCGCAATCAATATGGGTAATAGTGGTGGGCCACTAGTAAATAGCGAGGGTAAAGTTATTGGTATCAATACCTTTATTTATACTGGTTCATCATATTCTGAAGGATCGATTGGTATTGGATTTGCCATACCAATAAACCGGGCCAAACGTATCGTTGAAGAGTTGAAAAATACCGGTCGTGTGGATCGCAGCTATAAGACAGGATTAACGGTGCAGCCATTGACGCCACGGATTGCATTATATATGGAATTGTCAATATCAGAAGGATTAATTGTGATTGAGGTCGAGAATAATAGTACGGCAGATCGTTCGGGTATAAAAGACGGTGATATTATAACGAAAGTAAATGGTGTTAAGGTTTTGACTACCAATGAATTTAGAGTCATCATCGAAGAAAGCGATTTACGCCAGGGAGATAGGATTAAAATCAAGATATATCGGAATGGGCGTTACCTAAATAAGATCCTGGCTCTAGGCAAGGCGGGGCCCTAGATAATGTTAGCCCCTGAGGGGAGGATCATCCTTTTTACTTTATTAATCACCACACTTACTGCAGGGATGATCGGTTTCTACTATGATTCAGAGCGTTTACTTGTTTGTTATGCTGTTTTTGGTCTATTATTTCTATTTTCTTGTAATTTTTTCCGCGATCCTATGCGATCAATACCAGTGGATGAATCATCGATTGTCGCTCCTGCGGACGGAAAGATCATTCGTATTGATCAAGTGAATGATAGCGAAATAGGGGAAGGTGCTAATCGGATATCCATATTCCTTAGTGTTTTCAATGTCCATGTAAATAGAGTGCCAATAACCTGTACTGTAAAGGACGTTAAGCATATACCTGGTAAATTCTTGGCCGCATATGATCACAAGGCAAGTGATGAAAATGAAAAAACTGATATACTTTTTAGTGGGGCAAATATTACTTATCGTGTCCATCAAATAGCAGGCATTATTGCCAGGAGAATACGTTGTTACGCAGAAAAAGACATGAAAATGGTGAAGGGCGACCGTTTAGGTTTTATTATGTTTGGTTCAAGAACAGATATTATATTCCCTGAGTCTGTTCAGATTGAAGTGGTTTTGGGAGATAAAGTGAAAGGTGGGGAAACAATAATTGGGAAATTGATATGAAAAAAGTACGGAAAAAACCAAAACAGTTTATCCCGAGCATTTTTACAGTAATGAATATGTTCTTAGGGTTTCTTGCAATTGGATTCCTAATGAAAGGTGACCCAATTCGAGCGGGTTGGCTCGTGTTGTTTGCCTGTTTTTTTGATGTTTTTGATGGTAAACTGGCCAGATTATTAGGTATTCCATCCCGGTTTGGAGCGGAATTTGATTCTTTTGCGGATACAATATCATTCTGTACTGTTCCATCGTTGATTATTTATTCTGTATACGTTCAGGGTCTTCCGCCTATTGTAGGTGGGATAATCAGTTTTATACCATTACTCTTTGGTACAATACGATTAGCTAAGTTTAATCTCATGCAAGATGACGACCCGAAAGCATATTTCATTGGCCTGGCCACGCCAATGAATGCTATTATGATCGTTACATTCATGATGTTTAACCACCAGCTTTGGGGAAATTTAGGAGACCCGAGAATTGCTCTTGTGATGGTTGTAGCACTTGGTTTTATGATGATAAGTAAAATACGATTTTCAAAATTTCCCTTGCTGTCTCTGAAAAAGGGCCGTTCAAATACAATAAGTTTGATCGGTGTTGGTGTGGTTGTTTTATCCGCAGTTTTATTTCGGGGACTAATTTTATTTCCACTGTTTTCACTTTATATAATCTGGAGCGTTATTCAATGGATGCTTGACCATGATCGTTTTGAAGAAGAAACTGAAGTACAAACTAAATTGTAAAGCACCCTAACATGAACGTAAACAAAGCAAGGTCTATAAGTTTAATTTTATTGGTCCTATTCTTTGGTGCAATGATGGGTACGTTACTTGGTGAATTACTGGGATTTTTGCTGCCACCTGGCGTTGTTAAGGATTTTTTCTTAACGAGTGTCTATTTCGATCTGGCGGGGTTATTTGGTAATGCGACTAGTGTAGTTACAATTGATCTGGTAATGTTCGTACTCAAGTTTGGTTTAGAGATCACCATTAACTTTGCCAGTATAATTGGCTTGGCGACCGCATATTATTTCCTCCGTTTTTATAGGTAAAGCAAGTATGAATTTATTAAATTCATCACTCGAATTGAATATATAAGGAAAAAACCATGTCAGAACCAATAATTTCCATCAATTATGCTGCAGTCCCCGGTGGATGGGAATGGGTCATAATTGCTCTTGTCGTCCTTTTATTGTTTGGCGCCAAACGCATACCCGAACTTGCCCGTGGTCTTGGACAAGGCATACGCGAATTTAAGGGTGCCGTAGATGATGCTAAACAGGAATTGGATGATGCAGCAGAATCCATAAACTCAACCGATGAAAAACCAAAGGAATAATTCAGCCATTTAATATTTTGTTATCTTATAAATACTGATACAAAATTGTATTGGTAATTAACGCAGTTTGATATTGTTGTATGCAAATGTACTGAAAGGAAACTTTCTGCTGAACTTATCGTAATGAAATTAATTGTATCATTTTGCCAAACAAAATTCATATAGTAGACCATGATTGAATTTGTACATCCTTGGATCATTGCAGGATTATTATGCGTTCCGATTATTATCTGGTGGCACAAATACAAGGGTAAGTCCCTAGAAGGCTCAATGCGGATATCCTCTTCCAAGTTGTTTTCTAATCATTTTCGTAAGCGCGGTAACAAAAGATCAAAAACTATATTTGTTCTTAAAATAATTACAATTTCGTTGATAATTGTGGGTATTGCGCGACCAAGAATGATAGATAAGTTGCAGATGACCACTGTTGATGTGGTGGATATTATTATGGTTTTGGATATAAGTAGTAGTATGCTGGCAGAAGATTTTCAACCGAATAGACTTGTAGCTGTGAAAACTGCAGCACAACAATTTATTGAAAATAGAGCTGACGATCGAATAGGATTACTGGTTTTTGCGGGAGAAACCTTTATTCAATGTCCTTTAACGACCGATAAAGATGTACTTGTTTCCTTATTAAATGATGTTCGCGTTGCGGAAAAAGAATATGATGGTACTGCCATAGGTATGGCCATTGCTAATGCAACCAATCGTTTACGTTACAGTGAAGCAAAAAGTAAAGTAATGATCCTGCTTTCTGATGGTAGTAATAATGCTGGTGAACTTGATCCCACGACTGCAGCGGACCTGGCTAGTCAGTTTGATATTAAAGTCTACACCATTGGTACAGCCACGGATCAATCACTGACTTACATTCCAGGGGTTGGGCGCATGGTCAATGAAATTGATGAAGAAACGTTAAAGGCAATTGCCAAAACTACTGGTGGACGATATTTTCGCGCCCGAGATAAAGACATGTTAAAGGAAATATACCAGCAAATTAATGATATGGAGCGTACTGAAATCGAAGTGAAGAGCTATACGCGATATGAAGAATTGTTTGGTTGGCTGCTGATACCTGCACTAATGTTAGGGATGGGCACTGAAACATTAACCCGATCGATATTTAGACAGCAAACATGATAGATTTTAGATTCCCGATTGTATTATCATTTTATGCATTACTAGCATTGGTCTGGATAATATGGATAATCCGCAAACAATATAATGATTTGATTTGGAATGAAACAGAACCGTTGGTAAAAGAAAAGCTTTTTAAAAGATTGGATCTAAATCGTTTGGCCTGGAAACACCGCTTAACCTATAGCGGATTAATTTTGCTTATTTTTGCAGCTTCAGGTCCACAAATTGGTACTAGAGTAGCACCTATTGAGCGCAAGGGTATTGATCTGGTGTTTGCGTTAGATGTTTCTAAAAGCATGAATGCCCAGGATGTAAAACCCAGTCGTTTGGAAAAAGCCAAATTCGAAATATCTCAAATGATTGATCAGTTAAAAGGTGATCGCTTAGGATTAATCGTATTTGCGGGATCGAGTCACCTTTATTTGCCTCTTACCTCTGATTATGAAGCAGCTCAGCTATTTCTGGATGCGATTGATACCAAAATGATCCCTTCTCAGGGTACTGACCTCAGTGCAGCTTTGCGTACAGCCATAAGTGCATTTAATGACGAGAGCGAAAAATATAAAGTAATAGTTCTTGTTACTGATGGGGAGGACCACGAGGGAGCTGCTGTTGAATTGGTTTCAAAAGCGTCTGAATCGGGAATCATAACTCATGCGGTTGGCGTAGGTACATTAAAGGGATCTTTAATACCAATAAATGATAAGACCGGAAACAGTTCCTACAAACGGGATAAAAAGGGAATTTTGATCACTTCGAAACTTGATGAAGCAATGTTAACTGAACTTGCAGATGTTGGTGGTGGTATTTACAGCCGTTTCAATAATCGGGAAGCTAAGTATAAAGAAATCATGCAGGCTATTGATAGTATGGAGAAACGATCAATTCAAACCCACATTTATTCTGAATTTGAAGATCGCTATCAGTCGTTTGCTACAGTTTCATTGCTATTATTAATTGCCGGAATGGTTTTGCCAACACGAATAACCAAAATAGTATTAAAGGATGATAGCCTTGAATAAAGTTCTATTCAAATTTTGCTTTTTATTTTTTGTATCAATAAGCATTGGTGCAGACAAAGGAATAGATTATTATAATAATAATGAATTCGAAAAAGCTCGTCAATATTATGAGTCTATTTTAATAGATAGGAATGACGATCCTGCCGCAAATTTTGGTTTAGGAACAGCAGCTTTCCAACAACAGGATTATGCAGCCGCAATGAAAGGCTTTGAAACTGCATTGGGTACAGATAATGACAAACTAAAATCCAGCGTATACTATAACATGGCTAACATTCTAGCCCAAAATCAACGGCTGGAAGAAAGCCTGGCTTTTTTCAGAAAATCTCTGGAATTAAACCCCGGGGATTTGGATGCTAAAATCAATTATGAATTGATAAAATTTCAGCTTCAACAGCAACAACAAAATCAAGACCAAAATCAGAATCAAGACGAGAATGATAAGGATGATGAACAATCAGGGGATCAAAAAAAACAGGATCAGCAACAGGATCAGCAAAAGCAAGAAGAAAATGTACAGAAAGATTCTTCAGATGAGCAAGAAAGTGAACAAAAATCTAATCAAAATGAGGACAAACAAGAGGATCAAAATCAGCAACAACAAGATATAGCAGAAAATGAGAAACAAGAATCTCAAGATAAACAAAATGCTGCAGCGATCCTTGACGCCTTAAAGAAGGATGAAAAAATCAATAAAAAGCAGCAGATGTCCCGTGCGAAAAAGCGGAAATTAGAAAAAGACTGGTGAAGGTTTTGGCCATAAAAATTTTGCTATTATATGGATACTGCATATTCTTGGTAAACCCGATTATTGCTGGTACGGTTCGTGCTACTGTTGATGCAAATACCGTCAACATGAATGAAACCTTTACCTTTAAAATTGAAGCAGTGGATACTGATAAGATGCCCTCCGTCAATATATCACCAATGTTAGATAATTTTACCATCGTAAGCGGTCCCGCCCAGCAAACGAATTATTCTTGGGTAAACGGTAAATCTACATCGACAAAAAGCTTCACGTGGACGATGGCACCAAATCGTACTGGTACATTAACTATACCTGAGTTAACTGTATCAATCGGTAGAAAAAAATACAAGACAGCCTCTATACGAATCAGTGTTAAAAAATCAGGAACTGTAGCCAGTACTGGCGAATTGTTTCTCTTAACAGAAATAGATAAAAGTGAAGCCTTTGTAGGTGAACAAGTAACCGTTACATACAAATTGTATACACGGTTACAGCTTGGCCTTGAAAATATCGAATATCCAAAAAGCGTTGGTTTTTGGCAGGAAGACCTATCCATACCTAAACCACCACGTTTCAATCGTACAACAATTAAAGGAGTGGAATATCAAGTAGCGACCCTTTACAAAGTAGCCTTGTTTCCTACCAAAACTGGTAATTTGGAAATATCGCCTATGAGCATAACTGCACAAGTTAGAACAAAACAAAAAGGTAAAAGAAAATCCATCTGGGATGACCCATTTTTCAATAGTTTTAATACACGTACTGTCAAAAAATTAATTCGTACTGATCCTGTCAGTATCAAGGTGAAAACCTATCCAGAGGGGCAGCCAGCTGATTTCACGGGTGCCGTTGGTGACTTTAATTTGCGGTCTTGGGTTGATACCAGTCAGGTTAAGGTGAATGAGGCCATTACTTTAAACATAGAATTACGTGGTACTGGAAATATTAATATGTTCAGCTTACCGGAAATTAATTTTCCAGGAGATATGGATGTATTCCCTCCAACCTCTTCGTTCGAGCAGGAGAAATTATGGGATCAGTATACAGGCACAATACATTGGCAATATATTTTAATCCCAAGGAGTGCAGGCCAATATCAATTACCCCGTGTGCAAATATCTTACTTTAATCCAAAAAATAAGTCTTGGAGTAACACGGGGACAAAACCTATCAGTTTAATAATTTTACCTGGTGAAACTGATTTTGTGGGTAGTACATCTGGTTTTACAAAAGAAGAAATATCATTATTGGGCAGTGATATACGTTATAATATTACCGAAATGCCAGTTTGGATACTCAGCGATCAATCCAAAATACCAATCTGGGTTTGGACATCGTATATGTTAGCAGCTCTTTTATTTGTGGCGCCTATCCCAATTTTTCGTTTCCAAGGACACCGTATTGTAAACCAACCCATGCGACAATCTAATAAAGCCTTGAAACAGGCATTAAAAGCTCTAAAAAAGCCCGCAGAAGATCCATTTGTACAGGTTGCTCAGGCCATCTACCTCTACCTAAAGGACAGATTCTTTCTTGCTAGCGAACATTTGGATCCTCTGTCTGTGAATCAAGCATTAATTGGTATCGTTGAAACGAAATTGCTGGCCAACCTAGTGGATTTATTGAAATTATGTGATGCTGGTCGTTATGGTCCTGAAGCAGCAGATACGGAAGAGACGCTTATTGAAGATGCGAAAAATATATTGCATAAAGTAGATTCGAGTAAATGATGCGAATAATCGGAATAATATTTTTGGTAATGGTTTCATTGCGATCGGATACAATTTCTGCTGATAGTTTATTTGCGCTAGGTAATCGTTATTTTAGCATTGAAAAATATGACTATGCATTAGATGCTTATTCAGCAATTTTAGAGGAGGTAGAACATCCTGACTTGTACTTTAATATGGGGAACACATTTTATCGTTTAGGAGATATTGGTAAGGCTGTATGGGCCTATGAAAAGGGACTACAATTTTTGCCTCGTCATAAGGACCTGAACTATAACTTGGATATTGTAAATACGCGTGTCCAGGATAGAATTGAGGTGCCGCAGGGATATTTCTTTATTGAGTGGTACAGGTCGCTTAAGAATAAATACACGTTACAGGATTTGATTGTCTGGGGTGGCCTCATGGTCCTCTTATTTTCTCTTGCTGGGTTTTTTAAAGAATTTGGAATTTTAGACATGGTTTTCGCTGGCAGAATACAGGTCTTTTTCTTGATTTTAACTGTAGTATTTCATGGTTTGGTGTTAGATAAATACTGGGAATTATCTGATCGAGAAGAAGGCGTGGTTGTGTCCCCAGTTGTAAATGTACGATCGGCTCCAATAGATCGTGATGAGAAAGTGATTTTTCGCATTCACGAAGGACTAAAAGTTGATATTGCTCAATCACAGCCGGGGTGGTTTGAAATCATATTATTAGATGGAAAAAAAGGATGGATTCCTTATAAATCCTTAATAAAACTCTAATGAATAAACTGGTTTTCTTAATCCTACTGTATGATCCTCTATTCGCCCAGGAAATTCAGGTAATTGACCATAAGATTATCAAAGATATACAACCTAATTGGCCAGTAATTATAAATAACGTTCTTGATGATTCTACATCATTTGAATTTGTACTTTCGCTGGATTCAGTACAATCTGTATTGGAAGGGTACCGTGTCCAGGTGCTGGCTACCCGGTACATAGAGCGTGCAGATAGCCTTGCTGCAATTATGAAAAATACTATTAGTGATAGTGTGTATGTGGATTTTGAAGCGCCAAATTATAAAGTAAGAGTTGGTGATTTTATTGATCGGGATACAGCGGAAACATTGCAGCAAGAGTTAGTGCAAATGGGTTATAATTCAGCCTGGATATTGCGCACAAGGATCAATTCGCAGGCTAGTAGAAGAAATTATTAATTACCTTTTAACCACCAAAGATAAATGCAATTTTAAAAAAAGTATTGGACAATCCTACTTCTTGTTTATCGGCCACAGGTGACTTATTTGCTTCCCAGCCATTTGGATCATAAAAGGTCAGGAAATACCCAAGGCTCAGGTCAAACCCAAACCAAGGAGTAAGGGGATAACGTAATGAAAGATAGGGGTTTACTACAGTGATTGAAGTAGATATTTTATTGGTTACATAACTTGGATCAGAGCCGCCATCACCAAATGAATCCCATATATTTGACCAACTTTTTGTTCCAGAATCCTTTATCACATTCAAACTTGTTTCACCAAAATATATCCCAGCCCCCAAGTTAAGTTCAAGGTTGCCATATGGCTGATAATTTGCTTCTAAGTAGGGGCCGACTTTAGCTGATGAAAGACTTAGAGTTCTATTAACAGTTGAATTTGTAGTATCAGCTCCGTTAATCTGTATATTACCTGTAAATCCAGCTAGGCCAACATATATCCTATCATATACATTAACTGCACCACCACCACCATTCAAAAACATTGATTTTTCAAATTTACCCATGCCGAATTCTGGTTTACTTTGAAGATTTAATGAAGACCAGTCAATAGCCCAAAGTCCTACCATATATCCGCCATATGCTCTGTAAGCCTGTCCACTGGCATTTGTGCTAAATACAATTATTAATAGTAAGACCAGTAAATTTTTCTTTAGCATAATTTTTTACTCCAATTAATTAAACCTACTTTTAAGTTTTCAATGCAGAAGTAATCCTAAAGCTAATATTAATCAATAAAATTGGAAATAGGTAGCATTCAAGACATCGATGTGTTATTTGGGGTAATAATATGGCCAAATTATGGCATCCAATATCATCGTTTGGATACAAAAGAAGATTAAACCGATTATACTGGCAAAATACAGCCAGCTAGAACGATCAAAATTTGAAGTGAAAAATGAAGCTAACAATGCAACTGAGGAAAATCCTACTGTAAATAAACACCAACCTGATGATGATCCATAATGATGGGTTAGGGTTTTCAATCATTGCAAAGGTTAGATAAATCCAGATTGCAGATGGTATGATTATACCTGCATATAAAATGTTTATCACCCAAAATCCATAACGGCCAAACAGTTTAACGGATTCCGTGGATACATGGATTAAGATATATCCTGTAAAGAAGAAATACCCACCTGCGGCCAAAAACATAAAAATAGTGTAATATAGTCTTAATGAATCCGGGATGGATCCCCACAAATCACCACGGATTGAAGGATTTGTAATTAATCCATGGGCATAAGATCCAAGCACGCAGAGCCCTCCAAATCCGTTAATTAAATAAAATAGGATGAGTTGTTTATCAACCATCATTATATCGGTACAATTTTACCCACAGATTAATCGTATTTCGCATTTATTAAGTATAAGTTGGATCAAAGTTTATTCATATTTACTGAGAAATACTCAGCCATTTTAAAATAAATTACAAAGATATCTGCCATTGACTCCGGTTAGTATACCGTCGTAATTTCGCCATTATGGCAGAGTTTAATTTGCAAAGCGAATTTAACCCGGAAGGAGATCAACCTCAGGCAATTAAAGCGCTTGTATCTGGATTGAACAATAATGCAAAACATCAAACGCTGCTTGGCATAACTGGTTCCGGTAAAACGTTCACCGTGGCGAATGTCATCCAGCATGTGCAGCGACCAACGTTGATTATTTCTCATAATAAAACACTAGCAGCACAATTGTATGGAGAATTCAAATTACTTTTTCCTGATAATGCAGTGGAATACTT
>JBJKZU010000022.1:0-11106 GCA_045569095.1 Fidelibacterota bacterium | reverse complement strand
ATACCTGAAGTCAGTGGCAATGCTTATATAACTGGAAAGAATATATTTTGGATCAACCAGGAAGACCCATTAAAAGATGGATTTATTTTAAGATGATGAAAACATCCGGATTCAAAATGCAAAATTCAGAGATATTCTTACGATGGATACGGAATATATAAGAAATAATGTAGCAGGTTACTTTGGGTGCGGGATATTTATTATGAGGGCCCCATTTGGTTATTTATTCCGGGAACAAATTTGGATTAGTATTATAATTTCTGTGAATCGTCTTTGTAATAAAGTTCTATACCTGAACGCTTTTCTGGTTTGAATTAATTTATTTTAATAAAAGAAAAATATTATTTCCTTAGTTTCATAGATGAGAAAGCCGAGCCAGTTAATCATTGGTTTTTGGATATGGTTTATTTTTATTTCTTGTAGCAGTGATGATGAAGCGCCGACAATACCAGAAGAAACAGACTCCATCTTACCGAGCAGCATTATTTTTAAGGAAATACCAGCCGGGACTTTTACAATGGGTGGGATAACCATCCAGAATGATGCGCCTATTATTAGTGTGACCTTATCAGCATTTGCAATATCTGAAAAAGAGATTACAAACCAGGAGTATATAGACTTTTTAAATGCTGCCTATGCGGATGGATGGATTACTGTATCCGCGCAACAAACTAGTGATCCTTGCGGAACTTATACAGAAAACATGGTTATCGGAGCAGGAAAGGCTCCATATACAGGAGAAGTATTTTTGCAATTAGGAGAAACGGGTGGATGTACAAGTGGCGGAGAAGAAGAACATATAAATAACAGAAGCTGGATTTCATACAATACTTCAAGCCATACGTTTGAATTGTTAGATGACACAAAAGCCATTTGGCCAGTAAACTGGGTAAAATGGTATGGCGCCTATGCTTTTGCACAATATTATACCGCTAGTTTACCCACCGAAGCGCAGTGGGAAAGTGCAGCACGAGGAGGCCAACAATTAGAGTATCCAACAAGTGACGGAACGCTGGATTCCACAAAGGCCAATTATAATGGCGATATGCCAGGTGTCTACAATCCAAATGGGCATAGCCTGACTGTAGGTTCTTATCAGGCAAATTCTTATGGTCTGTATGATATGGGCGGAAACGTTTGGGAATGGTGTCAGGATTATTATGGTGAATCATTTTATACGGATGGAGCAGTAAATCCAGTCAACACTACAGCAGGTCCAAATAATAAAAGAGTTAGGCGTGGCGGTTCCTGGAATTATCATTCGGCGACTTTACGGACCTATTCGAGAGCTTCTGATTATGAAAATAGAGGCAATAATCATTTTGGTTTTAGAATAGTTAAATAAACTAAATAAAAAGAAGAGTATTTGTTGGCTTAGGATATTGTTGGTTGCTAATTAAGTTGTGGAATTCAGCCAAAAAACTGGTATAAATTTCTCGAGGGGGGATCGTCGATAAATTTCTTGACATTTTGCTGCGGAGGATATTACGTTCACCGTCAAGAGTTAGTTCTCTTTGCTTTTTTAACTAAACTAAAGGAGGAATCCAATGGCAGAAACTGTAAAAGCATGTGGTGTCAGTAAAGAAAGTGGTTACTTATATTACCTCGGTAAAGATGGGAACGTATGGCGTTCTAAAATGGCCCGTGCCGGTAAAGGCGGCGGCAATGCTGAAAAAGTAGCAGATGCTGGCGTATCGCGCGAATCAGGTTATCTTTACTTCATTGATAAAAATGGTGATGTAGCTCGCGCAAAAATGGCTCGGGGTCGTAAATAGATTCTTAACCAGATTTGGATAAAAGGCCTCAAATTATTGGGGCCTTTTTTTTAATAATTAGTACTGTACTGAAGATTACATTATTTCTGCGAGTAAGATAAAAAACACTTCATGGTGAATACTTAATTTGATTAATTTTACGATCGTGCTTCGTGTAACAATATTAACCCTCTTATTATTTATAACTAGTTGTACGGCTCTCCGACCTAAAATATGGTCCAAGGATAGAGATATTAGAGACATAATAACTTCTATACCTCAAGAAGTAAAAAAACTGCCGGTAGAATCAAAAGAACCAATTGTTCAGTCAAACCCGACCGTTTTGGATGGTTATATTAAATCACTACCAAATGGCTGGGTATTGGCCCGTGAGCCAATCTCAGATTGGAATTCCAGTCTCTCTGCGGTGATGGGCTATTTCCCCGATTCGCTATCCGTAGCGGAATTCTGGGATGATCCTTTAACACTAAAATCCGGATTCCGCATACCTGTAAGGCGAGCGAAAATGATGTATGAGTATACGACTAGAATGACCATTGAGCGGATAGAACTGCGCTTCATCAATATAGATTTTATTTATAGTATTACAAATATTGAGGCCTCACATTACAAACTTGAAAGTATTCATAAAACTATCGAACTGAAGAATATTGGATTTCCACAGGTGACTACCGATGATGTTTTGCAGCATAAAATAATGATGACCTATGGACCACCAAACGAATTTGATGGTACGTGGCATCGCTACCAAGACACAAATACGGAAATGAATGTACGTGTATTGGATGACTGGAATTTGGCCATAAACCTACGTGGACTTATTGTAGAGAGTGATCTGCGGAGAGCGATCGAACAGGTATATTCCGAGGAAGGAATCGAGTATAAGAAAGTACAGCTCATGGAGAGCTTCGACCTCTAAACTATTTTTCGGCTGACGGTTTCTAAGCCGACCCTTAATGATTCATAGGCTATTATTAATATGTTTATCAGTACCATTCGTTTTGGCCGGCCAGCAACCAATTGTTTCCGCTATCGAGTTCAAAGGCCACCTTATTACAAAAGATTACATTATTGAACGGGAGATTCAGCATCCGATCGATGCTTCCCTAGATAGTGCTGTTGCCCATATGGATCGTGAGCGAATATATAATCTGGGCATTTTTGCGGATGTGACTTGGCGTGCAATACCACTGGAAGATCTAACTGTAATTTTGGAATTTAAAGTTATTGAAACATCCTTGCGGATCTTACCTGGAGGAGGACCGGTATATGAGGAGGATTATGGATGGTCATTTGGGGGAATGCTACGTATCAATAATTTTCGCGGTAGAAATGAGAAATTTATGCTGGGTGGATCTACAGGTGCAAGACGGGCATATTTTTTTACGTTTAATAATCCCTGGATCGCAGGTGACCATGTTTCGCTAGATGTTACGTCTGGCAAGAGCATTACCGCACATCCGTTTTTGCCTTATGAACGAAACGTGACCTCTGCTGAGATTAATTTAGGTCGTTATTTTGGTTACAATCATAAGGCCAGAGTTGGGTTCGAGTGGGAAAAGAAAACCTTTAGCAATGATGAGGACACATTAGAATATTATTATATAGCTCCTCAGGGTAGCTATATATATGATACACGTGATATTTATCGCGACCCAAGTAAGGGAATATTAATTGTACAAGGATTTTATAGTCATGTTGAATTTGACAGCGATAAACAAAATCTTTGGTGGAGCCAATCCTATAGTTTTTACCACTCACTGGTTAAAAGAAAACGCAAGCTGACAGCAGCATTTAATGTATCCTATTTGACAGCATTTGGTGATGTGGATGAAGTATGGATATCTTGGTTAGGCGGTGTGAAAACAGTTCGAGGTTGGTCAATTCCTAATAGTACAATTTATACGAATGGTGATTATGCCTATCGTTTCGGAAACCATTTCGCTATCATATCTACTGAATTACGTCAAACAATTATTCCCACCTCTGTTTTCACAACCGATCTATTTAATTGGAAGCAGGAATATGGCTTGAGTGCTATTGCGTTTGTTGATGTGGGGTTTATCAATAGAGATCGGAAAAAGCTATTTAATGAATTGCCAATTGCTGGTATAGGATTTGGGTTTCGGATCCCAGCGCCTATGATAGGTACTATTGGGTTTGATTATGGCTGGGGGTACAGAGATGGCCAATTTATTGATCAAGTACTTCACCTGGTCATCGGTCAAAAATTCTGATCTAGTTTTTCTTCCCCAAAATAATCGCTTTTTTAAAGCGATTTTCAGTACCATTTCGAATCCGGCTAATGTTACTTCGATGGGTATAGATGATGACCCATGGTACAAGCAGGCTAAAGACAACAAGAGAAAGATTGGGACTGATCAACCCCAACCGTGGCAGAATTAAAATAATAATTGGCAGGGCAATACCTGCAGAGATTGATCCTAGTGAAACATAACCAGTTGTAGTAATAACCACAACGCCTACAAGCAAACATAATAGGAATGCAAGGGGGAATAAAGCAAGTAGGACCCCAATAAGTGAACTAACACCTTTGCCACCCTTAAACCCAGTAAATATTGGAAAAATATGGCCTAAGACTGCTGCAAAACCGCACAAAATTTGAACTAAGCCTTGATCAGGAATCGGTAGTTGCTGAAAAATCATGGTGGCGTATATAGCTGTTGGCAGCCAGCCTTTAAATATATCAAGTACCAATACAAAAAGGGCATATTTCCAACCTAAAACTCGGAAAACATTGGTGGCACCCGCATTGCCGCTGCCATGTCCTCTGATATCAATATTTTTTGTTACACGCGTTACAACAATGCTAGTGGGGAATGATCCCGTCATATAGCTGGCTAATAACAATATAACCAGTTCAATCATACGGTTACTGTTTAGGATTTAGTTGAAAAAACAAGGGCACAACTATCTAGAAATTTCTACATGCCCAGCGGACTTTGTTTAGGTGCAAGCAACCCGCCTGAGATTACTGCTTTTAATCCTTCCTCGACTGTAAGGTCAGCTTCAATCGCATCTTTTTTTGGAATAATGATGAAAACACCAGATGTAGGATTTGGTGTAGTGGGAACAAATACATGATAGTATTCTTCACCGGATTTATCTACACTATCACCTGTAACAAAACTGATTGTCCATAATTCCTTTCTCGGATATTGGATATAGATAACCCGTTGGTAATTTTCTGTTTTTGTCGCACCAGAGAAAGCATTGGTTATTTGTTTTAGAGTATTATAGATATTTTTCACCAGAGGTATTGATGAAATTAGCCGTTCTCCCCATGAAAACAAGCGTCGTCCAAGAACGTTCGTTACGAAAACTCCCAATGCAAAAATAATCAGCAGCGTTAGTATTAGACCAAAACCAGGTATTTCCAAATTGATTCTTGCCATAATAGGCGCGGTGAGCTGATCAAGAAATACAATTATAGTTTTAATGATGTAAAAAGTTAGTGCTAGTGGTACTATTGCAAATAGACCGGCAAATGTAATACGTTTGAAAAATGCCCACATGTTTTTGGTATATCGAATCTAACTACAAGGATCCTTCCAGTTCTAATAGAAATACCTTTGTTTCTATGCCGCCTCCAAATCCGCCAAGCTTTCCGCTATGTGTCAATATGCGATGACAAGGAATAATTATTGGTATGGGGTTATAGGCGTTTGCGCTACCTACTGCACGAACCGCTTTTGAATTACCGGTCTGTTCAGCAATTGTTTTATATGAAGCTGTTTTACCATAAGGAATTTTAGCTACCATATTTAATACTTTTTTATAATAGGGAGGTCCTATCAGGTCCAGTTTTAGTTCAAACCTCTTTCTTAATGAACTAAAATATTCGTTTAACTGATTGATCGGATCAGTTAATGCATTGTCATCTCGTTTTATATTTTCCTGGGGATAGACAGTTTGCAAATACTGTTTGAAGGGTGCATGATTCGAAAACATTACCCGTCTTACTCCATTATTTGATTTGGCAATACCTAATAGACCAATAGGAGATGACATTATGCTGTAGTATATCATAAGGTGAATTGGAATTTATTAATATTCTTGTATTAGAGGGATAGTGGACTTATTTGCCAGCGTGTAACCGTACCACTAAAGGGCAGGCTACAAAAATACTGGAATACGTTCCTACGATTACCCCAACCATCATGGCGAACGCAAAAAGATTTATTACTTCACCGCCAAATAACCAAAGTACAAGTACAACAATAAAAGTTGTGACTGAAGTTATAATTGTCCGGCTCAAAGAATCATTTATACTGTGATCAACTACTTGCATATAAGTCATTCGTTTCATGGATTTTACATTTTCACGTATGCGATCAAAAATAACAATGGTGTCATTTAGTGAGTATCCAACAATAGTGAGAAATGCTGCTATAATTGGTAATGATATTTCATAACCCATAATTGAAAAAATACCAAGCGTTACAAATACGTCATGCGCCAGAGCCGCAATGGCACCTAAAGCAAAATTAAATTCGAACCGAATAGAAATATAAAACAATATTAAACCCAAAGCAGAAATAATGGCCAAAATGGCTTTATTACTAAGTTCAGCGCCGATTTTGGGTCCCACCTTTTCGATTGAAAGAATGAAACCACTTTCCACTTCAGGAACTTTATCAGGAAAGGACTTCTTGAGATGAGCGATAATTCTTTGGGCAAAATTCGCAGGCTCTTTATCCAGGTGCGGTATACGGACAGAAATATCCCTTGTACTGCCAAACTGTTTTATTTCCGTTTTACTAAAATCAAATGACTGACCATCTATATTTACAGTACTCATTGCTGAACGGATATCATTCACATCAACTGGGTCAGTGAAATGTACGGCTAGGAGGGTACCCCCTTTGAAGTCAATACTTAATAATGGTCCGCCTGCCAGTATTAAGGAAATGATACCGGCACCAATTACTGCACCAGACACGTATAATCCCAGGCGGGATTGTGCCATAAACTTTATACTAGTTTCTTTAATGATTCTCATATACTTAGTTTATTTAGACCTCTGCGTTCGGTGAACGAATTAAAAATTGTGCGGGTGACAAAAATAGCTGTAAACATGGATATCATAATTCCCCAGAATAATACCGTTGCAAAACCTTTTATGGGACCAGTGCCAAATTGATAGAGTACGAGCGCTGCCACCAATGTGGTAACATTCGCATCAATAATTGTAGTTAGTGCACGAGCATAACCGCTCTCAATTGCTGTACGAGGTGTTTTGCCTTTCCTTAATTCCTCCCGAATTCTCTCAAATATAATAACATTGGCATCTACAGACATTCCTACTGTTAGTATCAAAGCAGCAATGCCGGGCAATGTTAGTGTAGCACCAAGGGATGCCAATACGGCAAGCACCAATAAGATATTCCAGATCAATGCAAAATCTGCGATTATACCTGAGAGCTTATAATAGACCACTATAAATACCAGGATTAGTGCGAGACCAAGAAGGACAGAATATGTTCCTGCTTTAACAGAATCAGCACCAAGGGATGGCCCGACAATTCTTTCTTCAATTATTTTTACTGGCGCTGGTAAAGCACCGGCACGAAGTACTATGGCAATGTCCTTCGCTTCATCCATGTTTGCGAAACCTTCGATCAGTGTGCCGCCATCTGTTATCTTTGTTCGGATTGATGGTGCCATATGCACTTTTTTATCCAAGACAATAGCTATACGTCGTCCAATATTTGCTCCAGTAATCCGGGACCACGTCCGTGCTCCTTCACTATTCATGTCGAGCAAAACTATTGGTTGCCCGACAGCACTTGTTCCTTGGCCACCGATTGTCGCATTCGCTTCTTCGATGACACCACCAGTCAAATCAGCATTATTTTCCAGATAATACATGTAAACCAGTGGTTCTTCCAGTCCTGTATTTGTTGTAAAACTCTCCGCTTCAGGGGCAAAAAGAAAACGACCATTTCCTAGTGCAAGTTTATCTTGAACTTCAGGTTTATTAATGATTTTTTTAATCGCATATAAATTCTTTTCCGGTACAGCAATATTGTTTCCTAGGGCTCGCAGCATGGAAGAAAAGGGCCGTTCCTGAAAAATATTTTGATCTACCACGACTGCTGTGTCGCCGCTTTCCGCATCCTCTGAACTCAATCCATCTTCGCCGAAAAGTTCACTAATGGAAATAGTTTGGTCATTGCTAACTGCTAACTCTCCATCATCTGTTTGTGCCTGTTCACTTCCAACTGCAGCGGCCAAGGCCTCTAATTCTTTATCTCCTTTAACAACTTTGTCGATCTGTGATAAAATATCGTTAGTAACATCTGGGGATTTGACCAGGAAAAATTCCAATTGTGCAGTGCTTTGCAGCAGTGCCCGTGCTCTTTCAGAATCTTGGATCCCAGCTAATTCTACAATGATACGTCGATTACCTTGTTTTTGGATTGTTGGTTCAGAAACACCAAATTGATCAACTCGGTTTTGTAGTATTTCCAAGACGCGATTTATCGCGTCATCTGCCTGTCCTCGAAGGCTGATTAGTATGTCTTCAGCTTTGGCGCCATAATCCACGTCGTAGTAACGCGGTAATCGCAGTCCATTCTCACTAATCTTTTCAGTAAATACAGTAAAAAATTTTTGCTGAGGGCTTTCAGCTAGGATATTCCGAACGTCATTCACTGTACGTTCAAATTTTGCATCCTTATTAATAGCTAGGGTTGTAACGAGCGTTGGCAGGTCCACTTCCAGAACAATGTAAATACCTCCTTTAAGGTCCAGACCTTGCTTAATAATTTTATTTTCGAGAGTTTCGAGTGTACCGGATTCCCGCATATCTTCAATATCTTCAGACGATAATTGCTGATATTTAACAGAAGGCCACAGCGTTAGCAGTGCCCAAGCCAGCATTATGCCAATGATGATATACCGTGGTATAAGGTTTTTAGACATTTTATCTATCGAATTGCTTTTCTATGAAAAAAGTCTGCGAATATACCGTGCATAGAAATGAGGTACCAAATTATATTTCTACAAAGAAAATTCAAGATAACACCTTTAATTTCTGCCCGACTTCAGTGAATGCATCTACCGCTTCATCTAGTTGATAAATTTCCATTGCAGCAGATATTTGAACGCGAATTCTTGCTTCCCCCTTTGGCACAACAGGATAAAAAAAGCCGATCACGTAAATACCTCTTTCTAATAATTCAGCAGCCATATTTTGGGCTAGCATGGCGTCATAGAGCATAACTGGTACTATGGGATGGTCACCCTTTTTAATATTAAATCCAGCAGCCCTTATTTTTTCCCGGAAATAGAGCGTATTTTCTTCCAGTTTATCCCGAAGAACTGTGGTATCTGAAAGCATATCAAACACCTTTAAACTAGCAGCTACAATGCTAGGCGCTAAGGTATTGGAAAAAAGATAGGGTCGCGAGAGTTGCCGCAGCATATCGATAATTTCTTGTCTCCCGGTCGTAAAACCCCCTGAAGCACCTCCCAACGCCTTTCCCAAAGTAGAAGTCCATACATCCACTTTATCCATCACGCCATGATGTTCTGCAGAACCACGACCTGTCTGGCCTATAAATCCAGTGGCGTGAGAGTCATCTACCATGACCAAGGCGTCATATTTATTTGCCAATTCGGTAATTTCATCTAGCTTGGCAATATAGCCATCCATGGAAAATACGCCATCCGTAGCAATCATTCGCAGGCGGCTATCCTGCGCTGCCTGAAGTTTGATATCCAAATCGGCCATGTCACTATTATTATAGCGAAATCGTTGAGCTTTGCAGAGTCGAATTCCATCTATAATAGATGCATGATTCAAGGTATCTGATATTATTGCATCATTTGGTCCTAATAATGTTTCAAATAGACCGCTATTAGCATCAAAACATGAGGTGTACAGAATGGTGTCTTCGGTGTTGAAAAATTTTGAAATCTTTTGTTCCAGTTCCTTATGTATGTCCTGTGTACCGCATATAAAACGAACAGAAGACATACCAAAACCATGATTTTCCAATGCATCTTGTGCTACACCTTTAATTTCTGCATTATCCGATAAGCCCAAATAGTTGTTGGAGCAAAAATTGAGGACTTCGCCGCCTTCACGGGTAGCAATTGTAACACCTTGTGGTGTGGTAATTGTTCGCTCTTTTTTATATAGACCTTCTGCTTTTATTTCAGCCAATTTAGCACTGAAAATATTCTCTGGTTTGTTCATATTAGTCCCAGTTTAGTATTACTTTACCACATTGACCGGTATCAACCATTTCAAAAGCTTGTTGGAAGTCCTCAGCTTTAAATTTGTGAGTAATAATTGGTAATACATCCAAACCACCACGTATGAGCTGGGTCATTTTGTACCATGTTTCAAACATCTCTCTACCATAGATACCTTTTATTCTCAGACCTTTAAATATGATATTATCCCAATTGACCAATGTATCATTAGGCAATATACCAAGGAGCGCAATTTTTCCACCATGGTACATGGTGCGAATTATGTCCTGTAGTGCATTGGGATTGCCTGACATTTCCAAGCCAATATCAAACCCACTGGAAATTTTCAATTCACTGAAACAATCTTCAATTCTTTCATTCTGAATATTTACAATTCTATCAGCACCCATTTTAGTAGCTAGTTCTAAACGATAATTATTAATGTCACTCACCACAACATTGCGCGCACCAAGGTGTTTGCATATGGAGGTTGCCATACATCCGATTGGGCCTGCCCCAGTTATTAGAACATCCTCTGCTACCATACTGAAGCTCAAAACACAGTGCACTGCATTACCCAGCGGATCAAAAAAGGCGGCAACGTCCGTATTAATGTCATTGTGCACAGGCCATACGTTGCTTTCCGGTAACGTCATGTATTCAGCAAAAGCACCATCACGTTGGATGCCAATACCAATTGTTTTATGACATAAGTGCCGTGATCCGGCACGGCAGTTACGGCAGTAACCACAGGTTATATGGCCTTCACCGGAGACTATATCACCTTTTTTGTAATGGGTTACCCCCAGACCTATCTCTTCAACAACTCCTACGAATTCATGACCGATAATTAACGGTAACTTAATGGTTGATCGGGACCATTCATCCCAGTGATATATATGCAGATCTGTACCACAAATAGCTGTTTTAATAATTTTTATCAATACATCATTGGTGCCAATTTCAGGTATTGGCATTTGTTCCAGCCAAAGACCATCCTCTGGGGATTTTTTTACTAATGCTTTCATGAAACTCATAGTGAGAACATAATAAAATTTAGCAATGTTATCATTGTCTTAAAATTTATGCAAATTGCGATGTATAA
>JBJKZU010000021.1:0-11119 GCA_045569095.1 Fidelibacterota bacterium | reverse complement strand
AGTGGTGGAAAGGTTGCAGCGTTAGGCGATATGCAGGCCGCAGGTGAACGGGAATCAAGTTCAATCTGGGGGCAGCTTGCGCAATTCTTTAAGGACCGTATTGAAATTATTCTAGCTATGAATAAACTGGCGCTTATGGATAGTAAAAATATAAAAGAAATCATAGAATTTCTATTACCGGTAAAAACATTTGCGGAGTTACAGATACCAATGATCATAACAGCTACTGATGTACAGACAGGCCGGGCAGTGCTGCACGATTCGGGCAATCTGGTTGAGGCTCTGGTCCAAAGTAGCACGGTTCCGGGTATCTTCACACCTGCAATAAAGGATGATATGTATCTGGTAGATGGCGGTGTAGTTATGCCTTTGCCTGTTCCAGCATTGCTGGGCAAAGTTGATTATATTCTGGCCCTTGATATTTCAAATACAGAACTCAATAAATTGGGCCACTATAATATGTATTCCATTATTACTCGTTCAGAGACTATTCGCGGTATGCATTATACCCGATCCTTGGCGGACCAGGCAGATTTTGTAATTCATCCGGACGTAGGTGACACACACTGGTCCCAATTTGATTTGTTTGATCAATTGATCGATAAGGGCAGGCAGGCTACTGAGCAGAAGATTGATCTCTTAAAAGCTGACCTAAGCCGACGTAAAGGTTGGGCATACAAATTCAAACAATGGGTTGGTCAAACGGGTTAGTTACAGTATCTTCCCGGCTTGCAGAAAAAAATGGAACATTTCAATTAAATTCCGATCTAACAAAAGTGGACTTATTTCACCCATAGATAAAATGAGACAATATATTACTAATAGTATTTTATTCTGCTATTTGCTGCTGGGGATAACCTACGGACAATTTAAAACTCCAGTTACTGTGACGGCAGAAGTAGCAGGCACAGCGCGGGCCGGCGAGGTTGTCATAGTAACTATACAGGCGGCTATGGATGATGAGTGGCACATTTATGCCTTGAAGAATGCCGGTGTGGGTCCCATTGCAACACGGGTCAATGTTAGCGGTGATCTGGTCGCCGAACAGGGACAAGTCGAACACCGGGATCCAATTGAAAAATTTGATGAAGGATTTGGTGTTAATACCAGGTTTTTCCAGGGGACCACTACATTTCGTGTCCCCGTACTGCTAAAAGATAATGTTCCAGCTGGACAGGGCATAGTAAACGCTTATATCCTGTATCAGGTTTGCAATGAATCACTATGTTATCCACCGGCTGAGGTTAATATTGCCGTACCATTGGTAATTGATAGCGGTCCCGCGAGAGAAGATTATACAAAATTTGTTGCTGTCGCTCCAGCTGTTAGCAATTACGGGGAAATCGATCTAGACCAGGCTATAGCTGCCGGGTTTTTGTCATTTGTGGCCTTGGCAATTTCAATGGGATTCCTGGCCTTGCTAACGCCCTGTGTATTTCCCATGATACCTATTACCGTATCTTATTTCACTCATCAGGGTGAACTGGAAAATCGCAAACCTATTAATCAGGCTTTGGTTTATACGCTGGGTATTATAGCAACATTTAGCATTTTGGGCATGATCCTGGCGGTTACCCTAGGAGCCACTGGAGCCAACCAACTGGCGGCCAATCCTTGGGTGAACCTGTTTATCGGTGCACTATTCGTTTATTTCGCATTATCTCTTTTTGGCGCCTATGAGATCCAGTTGCCAAAAGGTTTGCGGCAATTTTCTTTGGAACAGGAAAAGCGCGGTGGTTATGTGGGTACACTATTCATGGCGGTGACGTTTACACTCACTTCATTTACTTGTACCGTGCAGTTTATAGGGTTGCTACTAGTTGCAGCCGCACAGGGGCAATGGTTTTGGCCCTTATTGGGCATGATTGTTTTTAGTGCTGCTTTTGCCACCCCATTCTTTTTCTTGGCCCTGTTTCCTCAATACTTAGCAAAGATGCCCAAATCAGGGGGCTGGCTCAACGCTGTAAAAGTTGTGATGGGTTTTCTAGAACTGGCTGCTGCTTTCAAATTTTTTAGCAACACTGATCTGGTTTGGGGTTGGGGTGTTTTCACCTTTAATTCTGTTCTTGCCATATGGACCATGATTATGTTTTTCACGGGCATGTATTTACTAGGAAATATCCAACTGCCCCATGATTCTAAAGTTGAAAGACTGGGTGTTCCACGGATGGTCCTTAGTTTATTTTTCCTGACTTTTGCCCTTTACATGGGTACTGGTCTTTTCGGTCGGCCGATCCATGGGTTAATATATTCCTATCTACCTCCACAGCTTGGACAGGAAATAGGTGCAGTAGAAGGAGAAGGTGAAAATGAAAAATTTGCCTGGTACTCTGATCTAGAACCAGCATTTGCTGAAGCCAGCATTGTTCAGAAACCTATTTTTATCGATTTTACCGGCTATACCTGTACCAATTGTCGCTGGATGGAAACCAATGTATTTACGCTAAATGAGGTCAAGGCTAGGTTTAATGAATTTATCCTGGTGCATTTATATACTGATGGGGGTGAGAATTACAAGGAAAACCAGCGCTATGAGGTTGACCGATTTGGTACGGCTGCATTACCCTATTATGTTATATTAAGCCCAGAAGATGATGTGCTGGCGACCTTTCCCGGTATGACAAGAGATGTAGATGAATTCCTGGATTTTCTTGATAAAGGGTTAGCTGGTTAGGTGGATTACTTTATGAAAGCTTTTCAAACAGTTACAATTGTATCCTGCCTAACACTATCTATAGGCTGTGGACAAAAACATGAAAATAAAAATGCTGCCGAAAAACAGAGCAAATCTGTATCAGAAAAGGTTGCTAAAAACAACAATCCGCAGAAACCGGTTACTAGACCAAATCGCCCGCCTGGATCAACTCCTGCTCCTAATTTTACATTGGCCACAACCACTGGTGAACTGGTATCCATGAGCGACTTGAGGGGCAAGGTAATATTATTGAATTTTTGGGGCACATGGTGTGGGCCTTGTCGGATGGAATTACCGGATTTTGTCAAGCTGTACGATAAGTACAATAAGGATGGACTTGAGATCGTGGGTATTACCATTAGGCGCGGTGAATCCATAAACGATGTGGCCAAATTTCAGGAACAATGGGGGCTGAACTATTTACTACTCAATGATATTAACGGCAATGAGGTTTCAGAAGTTACCATGGCATATAGTCAGGCTATAGGACAAATGATTAATGGTATTCCTACAACACTAGTAATTGACCGGGAAGGTTTTATTGTAAACGGTTTTGTCGGTCCCCGTAGAGAACAGGTTTTCTACAACGCAATCAAACCGTATCTCTAATACCAATTAACCGGTCAATTCCATATTCGCTGGCTAATCTAATAGCTGGTTTGTTATTCTTTAATTTTCTTATTAATTATCTATACGCTGAAGATTACTGGCAACAGTATGTCCATTATAATATGGATGTGCAGTTAGATATAGTTGAAAAAACTGTCGGAGGTACTTCGAAAATTGAATACACTAATAATTCTCCTGATGCCCTGGATCATATTTATCTACACTTATACCCAAACGCTTTTCAAAAAGGATCTGTAAAATATCGCGAATTCAAGCAGAATTACGGTCGCCGATCTCGTGCAGAAAAATTTATAAAGGGTTTTGAGGATTCTTTCAGTAGAGTGGATGTACATAAGTTTACAATTACCGGTAATGGAGCAGTCCTAGCTGATACGTTCAAAGTTGAGGATACAATTCTTTCAGCGCAATTAAATAAGGATTTATTACCTGGTCAGTCGCTTATGATCGAATTAGAATGGATTCATTATATAGGAGATCAGGTTGAACGGGCCGGTCGGGTAGATGATCAGTATAACATGGCTCAATGGTATCCAAAAATGGTAGTTTATGATGAAGATGGTTGGCATAACATTCCTTTTCATGCGTCTGGTGAATTCTATGGTGAGTTTGGTACTTTTGATGTGAGTATTGATTTACCCCAATGGTATGTATTAGGTGCTACCGGTGTGGTTATAGAGGGTGACCCAGGTTGGGAAACGGTTAGGGTGGATACTTCTAGGGATTTTGAAGAATGGTTAGCAGAATACCAGGAAAATAAAACAGAGGTTGATTCAACCCTACGTCGTAAGGTTTCATTTCATGCAGAACAGGTTCATGATTTTGCCTGGATCGCATCACCTACATTTCTGTATGAATCTGGATCATGGAATGATATTGATGTCCATGTATTATTTAATGAAGATAATGGTGAAAGTTGGACAAAAGAAGTCGTGGCCAGGTCCGAGCGAGCCTTGGAATGGCTTAGTAGAAAATTCGGGATGTACCCCTATCCACAGGTAACAACAACAGATCGTATTCGTGGTGGAGGCATGGAATATCCCATGCTGGTAATGAATGGTAGTGCAAGTGAAGGTCTAATACTCCACGAGATTGGACATATATGGTTTTATGGTATCCTGGGGAATAATGAGGTGACTGAAGCTTGGCTAGATGAAGGGTTTGCAACTTTCCTGACCCGTTGGTACTTGATGGATCGTTATGGTGACCATGGATTTGATTTAAAGAATACGAAAAGGTATAAACCTTTCCAGAAAAAGTATTGGCATTTCACTAATAGCCTTGGAAATAGTCAATGGTCAGTAATCAATTTCCAGCTTAGCGGCGCTGATGAACCAATCAGTAAAAAATCTTACCTTTTCAAAGGTAATCGTTCATATGGATACAATGCTTATTCCAAGCCAGGTGTTATGCTTGATGAATTGCAATATGTACTTGGTGATTCAATTTTTAACGCCGGCATGCAGGAATATTATGACCGTTGGCATCTAAAGCACACAAATGAAACTCGGTTCAAAGCTGCAATGGAAGAAACCAGTGGCGAGGAATTGGACTGGTTCTTTGATCCTTGGTTACATGATACCCAAATATTGGATTATGGTATTAAGAATTGGAAAAGTTCACAAAATTCTGATGGCAAATGGTCCGTAGTTGTAGAGTTGATAAAACACGGTAAGCGGGAAATGCCACAGCTGCTGGAAGTGAAATTAGCAGATGGCAGCAAGGAAAGGATTTGGTGGAAAAATCATCAGTGGCGAAAACAGGACACGTTTTCTTTTCAGTTATCCAAAAAGCCTGTGTCAATTGTACTGGACCCGGATGTGAAAACAGTGGATATTGATCGCCGTAACAATCATTCCAACGGTCTACCCCGTAAATGGATGTTTCGTTGGCCGGGAATGAATTGGAATCATCGCGATTCCTATTTGCAGCAATGGTCTCCAACACTTAATTACCATGAGTTTGATGGGTATATGCCGGGATTATGGCTGAGCAGATCCTACGGACCTTGGCAGCGTATTGATTTGCGTATCCATTATGGACTCGAGTCGCAGGACTTCTATTGGGATCTGCGTTCTATGCGCAAACCAGTTCATCGGGGTACAGGGTTACGCTATAATTTTCATGCTTTTGATCAGGGCGGACTTTCGGGTATTAGCTGGAAAACGGATAAAACCCGGAGTCGTTGGGATTCCAGTTGGCCTAATTATAATTCATCCGTGGGCTTTTATAGTACTAATGCGACCGATACAAGTCGAACAAATTTATTTGACATCGGCCGTGTTACTATGGTATTTGGGAAATGGACTATTTCCAATAGTGGTCGATCATTAGATATGGAATTAGCTACAGCACCTGCAAAAATATCTGATTGGAACTTCAATCGCCTAACTCTGATCGGTAAAGCATCTAAAACGATAAAGGGAATCAAACTGCGCAGTCGATTTATTTATGGTCGCATGAATTACAGTACCAGAAGTTCCGTGCCGGGACAGGAGTTATATACGATCAATGGTGCGGGATCATTTGACACATTTTTACGACCTTATTTACGAGATGAATCCAGTTTTTACGGGAATACTACTTTGCGTCAGCATTACCACCTCACCGGCGATGTAAATTTACGGGGCTTTTTTGATACGGATTTGGCTGGTGCCCAATCATTGATCGGTGCTACTATAGAAATAATAGCTAATGCGCCAGTCGCATCTATAAATATTGATGCAGCCTTATTTACTGATATTGCTTATTTCCCGAGAGCGGACAATCCAATGGAAATAAAAGGTCGGCGACTTTCCGATGCAGGTATTGGTTTACGGACATCAAAAAATATGTTTGGTAAGGAATTATACCTCAGGTTAGATTTTCCGTTGGTTACCAATGATACGCGTTCGGGCACAAAACAAGAGTTCCGATGGGTCTTTAGCTTCGAAAGAAGTATTTAGATATAGCCTGGGATATTTCCGTATGGGAATGCTCCGCCCAATTAAATCAATACATCTAATTTATTTCTATTTATTTTTATCTGGCGGCTGTGTTGACCTCAGTGATGACAATAAAATGCAGCCTGAAACATTGCCTATTCAGACCTCATTTAAGGTAGAGGATTTTAAATCAGCAACGGAATGTGCAGTATGCCATCCTCAGCATTATGCAGAATGGTCCAGTTCAATGCACGCTTACAGTATGATTGATCCAGTCTGGATTAGCCTGCAAAATAAACAACAAGTTCATAACTTAATTAATGGTGTAGAAATAGGTGATTTCTGCATCCAATGCCATAGTCCTGTTGCTGCATTAACTGACCTGGTGGAAAACCATATCGAATTGACAGCAGAAGTGATTAATACGTTCCCGCCCCAGGTAAAAGAAGGTGTCACCTGTGATGCCTGCCATCTGACAACCCATTTACCTGATCCAACAAATATCTCGATCGTTAACCATGATTATGAAACAGTGGATTTTAAATTGTATTCTAGTGACACCCGTTATGGTATTTTGGATGATCCCGTGGAAAATGAATTCCATAATTCAGTTTATCATTCCGGGTATGACAAATCAGAATTCTGTCAAAACTGCCATAACTTAACGGTAGATGGTAGAAATGCTGAAATTACCCAATTTGAATGGGAAGGTACCGCTTTTCAAGCCATGGGAATGGAATGTCAAAGTTGTCATATGCCAGTTTACACAGGGCAGGCGGCAGTAAACGGTCCCGAACGGGATAATCTGCACCGCCATTTTTTCCCAGGGATAGATGAAGCGCTGATAGATTTTCCAGGTAAAACTGAGCAGCGACAGGCGATTGAAGATCTATTGCAAACGGCTGCAGAGATTAATTTTTTTGATACACCACCAGATACAATTACCGCAGGGATAGTCTGGAATGCGAAATTAATCGTATCCAATAATACGGGCCATAATTTTCCTTCCGGGACCACATTTCCTCGACAATTATGGATTGAACTGATCGCCACTGTTTCTAATGATACACTGTTAGCTTCTGGACAGCTCAATGCAAATGGTGACCTGCTTGACTTCTATACTGATCCTAGCGGTGAGCAGGATCCACAATTGCGTATATTTAATACCATACTGTATGATGCACAAGGCGATTCTGGCCTACTAGCAGTATCAGTAGAAAATATGGTAGCAATGACGGATCGTACTCTGCCCGTTAGCGGATCTCGAACTTTAAATTATTCTATTAATATCCCAGCAGGGATAGAAGGCGAATTACACTTTAGCGCCAAACTGCGTTTCCGATCTTTCCCACCATTTTATTTACGCCACCTTGATTTGGAAAGTCTAATCGGCAATGTGAATATATTTGATATTGATTCATTAACGCAGACACTCTATGTATCGTCAAGTTAAAATAGTTTCCAGAGCATTTATTATTACGTGCAATCTTGTGGTTTTCTTACAGGGAGGCGGTTATAGCCGTACCCTTGATCCCCCAATGAATATTAGTATCGATGGTCAAATTATGCCCCTTACTGGTGGGTTAAATCGCCCTGAACCGCAATTTCTTGATTGGAATGGGGATGGCATACTGGATTGTTTTATTAATGACCGTGATGGTCGATTACAATATTGGGAAGGGGTAGTAGATTGGCAATTCGGGGATCAACCAACTTTCATGCTTGTAACAAAGTTTTTCCAGGACCTGCTAGTAGGTACGTGGTTCAATTTTAATGATTTTGATAATGATGGTGACCATGATCTATTATCTCATACACCAGGCACTGATAATGTGAGCTACTATACCAATGTAAATGGTACATTGCAGTTAGTGAATACCCAGCTGCATACTCCATCCGGTTTTCCAGTTTATGGCGGACAGATCGTTATCCCTGCTGTAGCTGATATTGATGCAGATGGGTATCTAGATTATTTCGTCGGCGATATTTCAGGAAGGTTATCTTATTATGCAGGACAAGAATATTCGGATACGGGGCCGCAATTTGAATTTGTATCTGATTATTTTGAAAATATTCAGATTGTCTGGACACCGGGGCGCCATGGCGCCAACAGTATATCTTTTTATGATCTTGATAACGACTCTGACCTAGATTTGATCTGGGGTGATTTTTATCAACCAGGATTGTTTTATCTGGAAAATTACGGGAATAACACAGACCCCCATTTCGTTGATTCGCTGATGGTGGATGATTTTCCCGGTTCGGGACTTCTCGAAACAGCTGGGTTCAATGTCCCGCGGATTATTGATTTCGAACCGGATGGTTCTGGAGACCTTGTGGTAGGTGTTCTTTCCGGCGCTTATGGAACCGATTATATAAATAACCTGGCCTATTTTAAAAATATTGGAACAGGGACAGCCTACGACTTCGAGCTGGTTACTATGAGCCTTTTACCTGGGTTAGATTTTATTGGCGGGAGTAGGCCGGTGTTGGCCGATCTGGATGGTGATAATGACCACGACCTTGTGGTGGGTACGGAATTCAATCCAGATAATAGTTCCTGGGGCGGTCAGATATTTTTTTTCGAGAATACTACTAATGATAACGCACCAGAATATATATTAAGCGATTCCACCTTTATTGATGATTTTACAACAACAAACTTGGCGCCATCATTCTATGATTTAGACGGTGATGGTGATCTGGATGCGATCATAGGCGAATTCAACGGGTATTTACTTTATTATACTAATACAGACACTGGGTGGACCTATAGTGGACATTATTTAGGACTAGATCTGATTGGAAAAACAGTTCCTGCCTGGGGAGATGTAGATCAGGACGATGATGATGACCTAGTATTAGGTACCAAGGACGGTGTGGTTGCAATATATATTAATGATGGCGACATAAATACTCTACAACTGGCAACTCAGTTAGATATTGGTGATGATGCTTCCCCGGCAATATTAGCAGATGGATCAATAGTCGTGGGAAATGAGGCAGGGGAATTAATACTGCTGCACTATGATGATACGGATACCCTTGTGATCCAGACCGCACTAGAATATCCCTATTGCGGTCAGAACCTGGCACCATGGCCAATTCCAAACTCTGGTTTAGAACATGAAGATCTGTTAATCGGTTCCAAGGCCGGCGGCATGCAATATCTGGAGTACAGTACACTAACGATAAAGGATGAGAGTAAAAATCATCCTGCTGATTTCAGTATCAAAGCCGTCTACCCAAATCCCAATAATGGTTATTGTAAAATTGACCTAGAAATTGTTAAAGAAGGGATTTACGAAATATCGGTTTTTGATTTACAAGGTAAGTTAGTTATAAATATCCAAAATGAGTTATTACACCAGGGAAATTATACCTTTACTTTACAAGCAAATATACCCTCAGGCATATATTTTGTTAATGTCCAATCAAATAAATTTTCTACTGTCAAAAAAATGATTCGACTAAAATAAAAGTGATCTAAGACACACTCGTAAACGGTACTAGCAAATATCGTTGATTATCAGGGGTGTTACATTAAATTCGGGGACATTATTTCTCGTCCAGAGTAGAGAATTGAATTAAAACACATTTATGCACATGCGTGGAGTACTCAATTGTTAATCGGAAAACTGACTAAAACTCTTATTCTAACGTTGGTGCTGATTGCATACGTTATTGGTCAAGATTTCCGAGATGAAACGATCCAAATAACCTACCCTACAACCGGGATAATGATCGACACCAATTTTGTTGATGCCACATTCACTATAGCCGATTACTTTGACCTAGGAACACCAGGATGTGCATCTTGCGATGGTTTCATTAAAGTCTTTGTTGATGGTTCTTCTGTTGATTCGATATATTCCGCAGATGCCATAATTCCGCTAACGGGTCTTTCAGAAGGAGATCACACACTAATTATTGAGGCGGTAGATCCTTCAGGAAACAGTTATTCAATTCCAGCCACAGATACATCAATCTTTACGGTCAATATGGTATCGGTTGATGACTTGTGTCCACCTTGGAACTTTTCCGTTGCCGCAGGAGATGAACGTAATTATTTAACCTGGGGTTACCCCAGCGCTGAACCCCCAGCAGAATGGTATTATGCCCATAATGGTACTTTTGAAAATGCCTATGGATCTTTTGGTGGCGGACAAGGCCTAGGGCAATTGTTCATGCCCACAGGCTACCCAGCGACTATTCAGTCAGTCCGTTTCCACGTATCTGATGGCGGCAGTTATACCCAAGATATTGAGGTAAATGTTTTTGCGGATGATGGCACAACACTTCTATCGGGTCCATATACCGTTGGTGGTGATTCTGGTTGGGTTGAGGTGGATATAGATGATGCTGTTATTGAATCAGGTGGTTTTCTTGTAGGTACTTATAATGTCTTAACTGGTGGCCCCTATATATCAGTAGATACTGATAATTCCAGCGCCAGCCTATTTTTTGGCAATGCTACCTCTGGTTGGAATGAAATGGGTAGTAGCTATGGTATTTTTGCCGAAGGTAGTCATGAAGCACTCATTTCTGCACCAGGAGGCAGAGCGGCCTGGATTGGTGGGGCTTCCAATAATAATATGGGTGATAATTTACCGCAACCAGGTTCTGTGGTTGTTAATGCCAGTGGACTTACGATCAATCCAATTGCTACTCAAGAGCTTGGAAATCAAAACTTTGAAAATACAATTTATCCACCAGCTATCGAAATGATTGCCCGTTATCCATTAAATTTTAATGGTGTAGTCTATTCACGTCCACCAGATGATATACCAGATAATAATTCTTCCCGAGATATGATAGTTGGCTGTGGTGACCTGACAAATTTTAGTATATACCTTAGTGATGGCTCTCTTGT
>JBJKZU010000020.1:0-11214 GCA_045569095.1 Fidelibacterota bacterium | reverse complement strand
AGTTTACAGAGGAGAATATTCTTCGCCTTGTATCGGAGGACCAAGCCGATTCTATTTTGAGAGGTAAGATAGTTAGCGTGAAAGATGCACCGTACACATACACAAAGCAGGAAGCTGTAACGGAATATCGTTTTACTATTACAATGGATCTGGAATGGTTTGATGTCAAAGCGGATAAGGTGCTTTTGAAAAAACAATATTCAGGTTTCGGGGCCTACGGCTTAAGTGGGGATATTAGTTCAGATGCAATTGATAATGATGGCGACGGCTTGATTGATAGTGAAGATGAAGATGAATTTGGTGACCCAAGGGAGTTTGCAACTAAAGTAGCGGCAGAAAAAATAGCACAAGATGTACTGAATGAAATCATGACCTTATGGTAATTTTAAGCTTGAAAGGACACCCAGAATAAATGGAAAACGTATATTTATCTGACATTGTAGATTACGAAAATCAGGAAGCCACCTTTAATGGTTGGGTATATAATACAAGATCAGTTGGGAAAATATGGTTTCTCATTTTGCGGGATGGTACGGGTATAACCCAGTGTGTGGTTACCAGTGATGACACTCCTAACGATATTTTTTGTTTGGAAAAATCTCTAACTCAGGAATCATCTGTTTCGGTTACAGGAGTAGTTAAAAAGGAACCACGGTCTATCGGTGGACATGAAATACTAGTGAAAAATATTGTAGTGCACCAGGTTGCAGAAAAATATCCTATCACACCCAAGGAACATGGCACATCTTTCCTCATGGACCACAGGCATTTATGGATTCGTTCGAAAAAACAGCACGCAATATTAAAAATTCGCCACCAGGTGGTCAAAGCTTGTAGGGATTTTTTGGACAATAACGGTTTTATTTTAATTGATGCACCAATTTTTACGGCCAATGCTTGTGAAGGTACATCGAACTTGTTTGCTGTTGATTATTTTGAACGATCGGCCTATTTAACCCAGAGCGGACAGTTGTATTCCGAAGCTACAGCTGCCAGTTTTGGCAAGGTCTATTGTTTTGGTCCAACTTTTAGAGCAGAGAAGTCCAAAACAAGACGTCATCTCACTGAATTTTGGATGGTTGAACCAGAAATGGCCTACTACAATCTTGATGATAACATGAATTTGGCAGAACTATTTGTGGAATATATTGTGCAAAATTGCCTTAAAAACTGTCAAACAGAATTGAAAACACTGGAAAGAGATATTTCCAAGCTAGAAAACGTAAAAGTACCATTTCCACGGATCACTTATGATGAAGCAGCTAAGATACTTGATGATCAAGGGTCAAAATTTACCTATGGGTCAGACTTTGGCGGAACTGATGAGACAATTATATCTGACCAATATGATAAACCAGTAATGGTACACCGGTGGCCCGCAAAGATAAAGGCTTTCTACATGAAACGTGATGCTGAGAATGATGACCTAGCGCTCGGTTTAGATATGCTTGCTCCGGAAGGTTACGGTGAAATTATTGGCGGTGGACAACGAGAAGATGATTTGGCGATTCTGGAAAGCAGGATTAAAGAACATGATTTAGACATGAAAGATTTCGGCTGGTATTTAGATCTACGTAAATATGGATCCGTGCCTCATTCAGGTTTTGGGTTAGGTATTGAGCGTACCGTGGCTTGGATCACGGGTATAAAACATATTCGTGAAACAATTCCATTTCCCAGAACTATTTATCGTCTTGATCCATGAATTTTAACCAGACCCGCATTTCAGTTTTTGGTGGTCGGCAAATAAGTGATAAAATCTATCAGAAAGCATACAAACTTGGATGCTTATTTGCTAAAGAAGGCTATCTTGTCTATTGTGGTGGAGGCAAAGGTGTAATGGAAGCAGTTTCTAAAGGTGTTAGTGATAGTGGTGGTATTTGCGTGGGTATTTTAAAAGGATTTATGCTGGATGAAATGAATGAATTTATTAAGGTACCAGTCGCAACGAATATGGGTATATCTCGCAATGCACTTTTGGGATATAATTGTGATGTGGCCGTGGCAATAAGCGGAAAATACGGGACATTATCCGAAATATCATACGCACTACAGTTGGAAAAACCAATTATTGGTTTACACAGCTGGAAGATGAGTGAATTTCGAAATGTTGACAATCCAAATGAAGTAATAAAATTCATTAAAGAAAATACTTAAAGTAATTAATTAATATTTTGAAAGCATTCAAAGCTACCGTGTCTGGGAAAGTACAGGGAGTATGGTTCAGAGATTCAACTCAAGAAGAGGCCATAAAATTAAAAGTAACAGGTTGGGTGAAAAATATACCAGGCGGAATGGTTTATCTGGAAGCCGAGGGTGAAGAAAATAATTTGAAATCCTTGGAAAGATGGATCCATATAGGTTCCCCACATTCTCGTGTGGATAGAGTTGACTTGCAATGGATCGTGCCTACCAATAAATATTCAACCTTTAAGGTTATATTTTAGTGAAGATTGCTCTTTGTCAGATTAATCCCACTGTCGGTGCTTTTAAAGAAAATAAAAAACTTATCCTAAGTAATTATCGTGATGCCGTTAAAGATGGGGCTGAATTGGTCGTCTTCCCAGAAATGGTAATTACCGGATATCCCATTGCTGATCTATTATATGAAGATGGTTTTGTGCGGGAAAATATGGCTATTCTCGCTGAAATTACTTCCCAAGCGACTATACCCCTGGTGGTGGGCCATGTCCATGGTGAGAATGGCCATTTATATAATTCTGCAGCTATATGTGTGGATGGTAAGCAGCTTTTTAGATATGATAAAATATTATTACCCACCTATGATGTCTTTGATGAAGACCGTTATTTTAGTGCTGGATCTGAATTAGGAATATGCAAGGTAGATATTGGTGGGCAAGAGGTAAATCTAGGACTGCAGATCTGTGAGGACCTTTGGGATGAGGATTATAACCGAAAAGTTACGGCAGAACTTCATCAAGCAGGGGCAGCTTTTGTAGTGAATATTTCTGCTTCTCCATATCATGTACTGCGACTGAAAGAAAGGTTGGGGCTTATCCAAAATAAAGCGCGATCTACTGGATTACCTTTTTTTTATTGCAATCTCGTGGGCGCTCAGGAAGAACTTATTTTTGATGGACAGTCTTTGGCGGTAAATGGTACAGGAGAACTAATAGGTTTAGGCGCTATTTTTTCTGAAGAGATCGTTTATGTTGATACGGATAAAGAAAGAAAAATTTCATTACCTGCAGGTAACAGAGAAGGAGAATTGTATTCTGGTTTGGTACTCGGTGTGCGAGATTATTTTAAGAAAACGGGGCACAAAGAAGCTGTAATTGGTTTAAGTGGTGGAATTGATTCTTCGTTGGTGGCATGTATTGCTACAGATGCACTGGGAAAGGAATATGTGCATGGTGTTTCCATGCCGTCCCGGTTCTCAAGCGATCATAGCAAAGTTGATGCACAACAATTGGCTGAGAATCTTGGTTTTGACTTTCGATCGATCACAATTCAAGGAATTGTTTCGGAGTATGAACATACACTTAGTCCTTATTTTGATGGTGTGAAACGCAATGTAGCTGAAGAGAATATTCAAGCGCGTACGAGAGGTAATTTACTTATGGCATTAAGCAATAAGTTTAACTGGCTTGTGTTATCTACGGGAAATAAAACAGAAATGGCGCTGGGCTATTGCACGTTGTATGGTGATATGAGCGGTGGACTTGCCGTTATTTCAGATTTATCAAAGACCGATGTTTATGCACTGGCGAAATGGGTAAATAATGTTGCTGGTAAGGATAGAATTCCAGCTAATTGTATCGAAAAGTCACCTTCCGCTGAACTTGCACCAGAGCAGGTGGATCCTTTTGATTATGATATTATCAGTCCACTGGTGGACCGTATTATTGAAAATCGCGAATCACCAGCAGCATTGATCAAAGATGGACTTAATGCTGATCTCGTCCATGATATTTATCGTAGGATCACAATTAATGAATACAAGCGTCGTCAGGCACCGCCGGGCCTACGTGTGAGTCCGAAGGCTTTTGGGATCGGTCGTAGAATTCCAATTGTAAACCATTTTATGGGGAGAAGAAGTTGAAATCATACCTAACACCTATTTTTTGCATATGGATCATTTTTGTGAGTATCATATCAGGACAATCAGAAGCACCGGCTGATTACTGGACGAAGCTCAGTCAGGGGGAAAAAGTTGCCTTTGTAAATGGTGCGTATGGAGGCATTGCCCGGATGAAACTGCACCATGAAAAAGAAGTGCAAAAACAGTATATGGGTAATCCGTACTGGGTTCAACCGTATTATATTAATCGGTTCTATGATATCGTCGACGAACATATATCTCAAGGAGTTACCTATGACCTGAATATTGTAGCCGGTCACATCGATGCGTTATACGCAAACTATGATAACAGAAACATACCGCTAATAGAAGCTATTCGAATTGTTTCTGTTGCACAGGACGGAGAACCCCAAAAAGCGGATCTAATTTTGCTTCGGGCGCAGAAAAAATACAAGCCCTGATTAATTCAAGATACTAATCTCTTTCGTAAACAGGGTAGAATTTGGTATAAGAACTTTTTTCCCATCAGTTTCAATCGTTGTATAGCGCAAATCAATATCGATTACTTCTCCCGTATGCCCGGCTACACCAATTATATCATGAACTTTGAATGGTCTATGCAGCAGAATCATAGAACCGGCAATTAAGTTTGATACCACATCCTTCAAAGCAAAGCCCAGTGCAAAACCAGTGAGCCCCAACCCTGCAACTAGAGCTGATACATTTATGCCAATTGTTCCTAACGCTGTAACAAGTCCAAAAATTATTAAACCTATTTTTGCTGTCCGACCAATGAGTTTTAGTAATTCCGGGTTCAACCCACGTTTGTTGGCCAATCGTGTTATTAAGAATTGGGTAAAGATTCCACTGAACCAGAATAGGATAAATATTGCTATACTCGCCATTACGGCAGGAAAGATTTCCAAAACATTTCGGTATGTTGTGGTGACCAAGGTACTCCAGTCCATAGATCAACTTACGAGTAATCAAAAAATGAACCCAATAATTATTGGGTGGTTTTCTTTTGAAAAAAATGACCGACTTTCAATAGTCAATCCCTGAGGAGCGGCTTAATTTCATACTTATGATTCGAGAAGAGATACGAAATTTTTGTATTATTGCCCATATTGATCATGGCAAATCAACTTTAGCTGATCGTTTATTAGAAGACACCAAGACGGTAGCCAAAAAGGATATGCAGGATCAAGTGCTGGATAGCATGGACCTTGAACGTGAAAGAGGTATTACGATTAAGAGCCATCCCATCCAAATTCATTATCAGCATAATGATGGTAATTCTTATATCCTGAATCTAATTGATACGCCTGGTCATGTCGACTTTTCTTACGAAGTATCTCGTTCATTGGCTGCCTGCGAAGGTGCATTATTACTGGTGGATGCAGCACAAGGGATTGAAGCGCAAACCGTTAGCAATACATACCTCGCCATTGAAAGTAATTTGAGCATTGTGCCGATTATCAATAAAGTTGATTTACCCAGTGCCCAAACACAGGAAGTCACCCAGCAGCTTATTGAATTGATAGGCTGTGATGAAGATGACATAATTTTAGCCAGCGCAAGAGATGGTATTGGCATACAGGATATTTTTGATGCAATTATTAATAGAATACCTGCTCCACAGCAAAATTCTAATATTTCTACTAGAGCGCTTATCTTTGATTCCACCTATAATAATTACCGTGGTGCAATACCTTATGTTCGTGTGGTAGATGGTGTGCTTAAACCTGGGTCAACAGCGAGATTTTTTAGTCACAGCCATGAATACGAGATAACAGAAGTAGGACATTTTGTGATGAAGATGATAAAAGCAAAAGAGCTGCGCGCAGGTGATGTGGGTTATGTTATTGCTAATATTCGAGATGTAACCCATATATTACCCGGCGATACGCTAACCGTAAAACCAAACCAGCCTGAAGAACCACTTCCTGGTTTCAAGCATATAAAACCAATGGTTTTTTCAGGCTTATATCCATCCGATAGTGATGATTATAACCAGCTACGCAAAGCGTTGGATAAACTGAAGCTAAATGATGCTTCGCTTATTTATGAGCCTGAAACCAGTGGGGCCTTGGGGTTTGGTTTCCGCTGCGGCTTCCTTGGATTATTGCATATGGAAATCATCCAAGAACGTTTGGAAAGAGAGTTTAAAGTCAATTTAGTTACAACAACACCGAATGCTCGATACCTTGTGATGCAAAAAAATGGCCAAGAGGTGGAGGTCGATACACCAGCCAAGATGCCACCAAGTTCCGATATTCAGCATATCCAAGAACCATATATGGCATCGGAGATCATTACACCAGTTGAATATATTGGTAAGATCATGAAACTATGTCAAAGTAAACGGGGCATTTATAAAAACACTGATTACTTGACCCAAGATAAAGCTCAGTTACATTATGATCTGCCTCTGGCTGAAATAATATTTGATTTCTATGATAAATTAAAATCAGCTACCCGGGGTTATGCGTCTTTTGATTATTCACTTACTGACTTCCGACAAGGGGATTTAAACAAGCTAGATATATTACTGAATGGTGAACCGGTGGATGCCTTATCAATCATTATCCATGCTAGCGATGCATATGACCGGGGTGTAGCGCTGTGCAGTAAATTAAAGGAACTAATACCGAGGCAACTTTTTGATGTTCCTATCCAGGCCTCCTTGGGAACAAAAGTAATTGCCCGGTCAACAGTAAAGGCATTAAAAAAGAATGTAACGGCAAAATGTTATGGGGGGGACATTACCCGAAAGAGAAAACTTTGGGAAAAACAGAAGCAGGGGAAAAAACGCATGAAATTGATCGGGAAGATTGAGATTCCACAGGAAGCGCTCCTGGCTGTGTTACAGATAGATAAATGATTTATGTTTTAATCGATGAATAATCCCAGTTATTGGTCTACGACAAACTCACCCCTTTATAGTTTTATTTTCACTATTCCATTATTTGTTATTTATGAGATTGGTGTATTCACCATTTCTGTGAATGATATCGTAATACTTAGGAATGGTGCAGATGTACTTATGCGACAAGTTTTAGGTTTGTTTGGCATTTATGGTGTATATGGGTTTAGTGCTTCGTTCATGATTGGTTTCATGGTTGCCTTCTTGCGCCAGAAAAAAGCGCTTAAATCCACTGCCATTCATGGAGAATATTTAATCTGGATGTTTCTGGAAAGTATTTTTTGGGGGTTTGTATTATATATCCTGATGGCATCCACAACTCCATTGCTGATTGCTAATACGACTGGGACAATGCTTCAGCAAGTGGTACTTTCAATTGGTGCCGGGATCTATGAGGAATTTGTGTTTCGTGTTGTCCTTATCGCTGGATTTGGGTCTATACTTGGTTTCATCTTTCAGTGGAAAAAAATAGCTAAAACAGCAAGTGGTATAATTTTTTCCGCTGCATTGTTTTCGCTTTTTCATTTTATGGGTGATTATGGTGAAGATCCAAATTTTCCAGTATTCTTGATGCGTTTTATCGCTGGTGTATTTCTAGGTATCATCTATGTTTTTCGCGGATTTGGACCAGCAGCATATGCCCATACAGTCTATGATTTAATTGTGCTTACACTTGTTACAACGCAATTATGATTGGTTTACAATAATTATATTAGATTTAGTAATGGTATAATTATAAATTTTTAACCTAGATGCGAAAATATCTCTACATAGTTATACTATTTTATCAGAATGTTCTTGCTACTTCTCCTATATCAAATTTGGATGTTTACATTTATCCAGAATACTATTACAGTGGCGTTATGGTCGAATTGAACGGGAAAGTGGAAGAATCCTCACTACCATTAGCATTTGAAATGGTTGTACCGGCAACAACGGATTCAGTATATCTTGTATCAGGAATCGCGAATGATGAATCTGAAGTATTACCATTAACAATAAATTATAAAAAATCAAATAGTTGGGTACAGTTAGATCTTGATAAGCAATCATTTCGCATCTTTGTTTTTTACGTGCCATTTGATACATCAAGTACACGGAAGTTCAACTACACAGTGCAAGCAACTGTACCTTTAAATGAATTCCATATTTTTATTCAAGAACCACTGGTTGCTCAAGATTTTACCCTGGCGCAGGAATCAACTGCTAATAAAGATCAGCATGGCATAACATTTCACCAGATTCACGTTGCCGAATTACCCACAATGTCAGCTAAAACAATACCTATATCCTATACAAATCATACAACACAGACAACAATGGTGTTACTACAGCAACTATTGAGCGAGCGTTCCCAGGGAAAGACAGAAGCGGAGCAAAGTAAGCAAGTGGTGCCGCAACGACATAGATTACCATTATGGGAACCATTTGCAGTTTTAGGTATTTTGTCAGCTCTTGTGGGAATTATTTTTTACAACCAAAAAGACTATAGTAGTGTTTTTAATGGGGAAAAATATTGTCCTGGATGTGGTAATAAAACAGATATTGGCAATAAATATTGCGCAAATTGTGGAGGGAAATTATAATGTGGCCTGTAATCTATGATTTTGGAATAATCCGCTTTCTGGGTTTTGAATTTCATCTGGCCATTTATTCGTATGGCTTCATGCTGGTTGTGGCCTTTTATACCTGCTATGCATTATTACTAAAGGAAATGCGCCGCTTAGGTTATGGGGATAAACTCGCTTCTGATATATTAACTGCAGCGGCGATTGGTGGAATTATTGGATCAAAGATCTATTATTTAATGGAGAATTTTGATCGTGTAGTTATTGACCCCACAGGGATGATATTCAGCGGTGCGGGACTTGTTTTTCTTGGTGGTTTAATGGGCGGAACCTTGGGAGTGACTATTGTGTTAAAAAAGAGTGATTTACCTTGGTTAACCTTCGCTGATATTGTTGCACCATTACTGATATTAGGCTACGCTATTGGTCGTGTTGGTTGTTTTTTGGTTGGAGATGATTATGGTCTGCCTACGAAATCCTTAATTGGTATGACTTTTGAAAATGGTGCGCCGCCAACAACATACGGATCATTTAATTACAATTATCCTTGGGTAGACATATCTGGTTGGGATTCTGGTGACGTAATTACTGTATTTCCAACCCAAATCATGGAAACGATCATTGGTTTAGGGATATTTTATTTTCTCTGGAATAAACGGGAAACTATACAGGTTAAGGGCAGTTTGTTTTTTACATACCTTATTTTTGCCGGATTAGAACGGTTCTGTATAGAGTTTATCCGTATTAATCCAAAGTATATTTGGATAGTTCAGCCAACTTTTGGATTTTCCGGTGCTCAACTAATATCAATTATAATGATAGGTGTAGGTACCTACTTTCTTGTAAAACCGCCACAAGTATCTGAAACAAAACCAGTCAATTGATCGTATTGGCCCTATGATTAGGGCTATTGTCTTATTTTATCTGGTCAGTTGTCTATATGGCCAGTCAGTACAAGTATATCAATTTCCCAGCGAATTTCAGACTCAGGAATTCTCTCCAGATATGATTACTGTAGGGCTAGGGGATTGGCTTTTTTATCTTGATAATAAGGCCCGTCGTCTTGCCGCCCGTTCACCTGCAGGAAATTTCCTATTCGCGGGCGGGTTTGGGAATGATTATGATACATTTTTTGACCCTATCGGGCTTTCCGTTTCCAACCTAGATCTGCTTGTCTGCGACCGCAGTGAAAAGAGGATCCTGCGTTATGACTATAAACTAAACTACATTGGCAGTATTAGCTTAGATCCATACCAGGATGGATCTGGAGTTTATATCGATAATATTTCTGCAGACCCCTGGGGTTATTATTATCTCTATTCTGCAGATGACCATTTAATTCGGCGGGGCAATGCATCTGGAATTGATCGGTTACCATTTCTGGATTTAAACCAGCAAACCATCGATGAGATCTGTCTGGAGTCAATGATAATCGTACCTAATGGTGATATAGGTCTATTATTCTCGTGCACGGGGGAAGTGGTAATATTCAATCGCCTGGGACGTATAAAGTCCAAACTGATGGTGGCTATTCCAGTACCTTCAAAATTACAGTATGTTGAAAATAAATGGGTAGTTGTCAACGCTGAGGGCCAAGGACAGATCCTAGGTCACGTAGATACAAGTGAGTTTTCAATACCAATTAGTGCTAATGAACAAATTTTGGACTGTACTGTAAATAATAAAGAATTGATATGTTTAACTAACTTAAGAATGCTGGTAATTCAATTTGAATAGTAGAATTATTTTGTTTGCGACCTTGAGCAGTTATTTGACTGGGCAAATATTATCAGTAATAGATACAATCCATGTTCCAGCGACTGTTACGGAAATCCAGCTTCTTCACAATTTGATTTTTGAATCAACATTTGTGGTTAATGGATTAGATAATGTTCCATTCGACTATGTACTGGATGCAGTCCAAGGTGTGGTATCGTTGCCAAGTTCAAAAAAGGAACCAAGAACCCTTGTAGTTAGCTATAAACATTTTTCTAACCTCTTACCCTTGCGAGTGGGGCCAAAGTGGCTGCAGTTACCACTCGTGGATACACTGATAAATAAAAATAATTTACCTATAGAAACATCCTTTAGTTCAACGCCTATTATTCAAAATACAGATGCTCTATTTACAGCGGGAACTGTGTATCGAACTGCCAGCGTATCCCCGATAACTGATTCTGAATTTACCGGAGGTTTGCGGATGCAGATACAGGGCAACCTGGGACCTGATTTACAAATTAGCGGCGTCCTTTCCGATCAAAATTTACCGATCCAGCCAGAAGGAAATACTAAAACACTCGATGAAATTGATAAAGTATATTTGCAGGTAAATCATGATAATTTTCTAGTAACTGCTGGGGATATTGACGTTAGTTATTCGTCAGGTAAATTTATGAATATTGATAGAAGAATGATTGGCCTAAACAATACTTTTAAGTATAAAGAATGGTCTGGAAGCGCAGTATTTGCCGGATCTAAGGGAAAATTAAACCAGGTAGAGTTTAAAGGTGTAGATGGAAAGCAAGGACCTTACAAACTTACTTCCGGGGATGGTAGCAGGGATATTGTTATTTTAGCGGGATCAGAACGGGTCTGGTTAAATGGTTTGCGCATGGTCCGTGGTGAAAACAATGATTATACCGTTGATTATGCTATCGGTGAATTAACATTTATGCCCC